>CAYSZN010000043.1:0-11954 GCA_964435425.1 uncultured Akkermansia sp.
ATCGCCACCGGAAGTCCATCCGGCAACTAATGCAACGCCTCCGTCCAACCCTCCTGCTGCTTCACAACCTCCCGGCGGAGTATTATCCCCCTCTTTGCAACTTGATCGATCACTTCGGGGAGGACGCCGATTTCGATCTCGTTCTAGTGACAGCCCCGACGCCCGCTGGGATGCCTCCCTACGAACACCCGTCCTGCCGGATCGTCCGCTACCGCAATCCGCCGCAAGGACGGCTCTCCACCGTCAGGAAATTCGCCAGATTCACAAAAGCCGCACTGAAGGAAATCTTCCGCATTGGAGGACGTCCCGCGGCAATCCTCAGTTTCGAACCGCACTCGGCGCCGCCTCTCCTTCTGGCCCGCTGGCTCGTCCGCAGACTCCCTCCGGTGCTGATCCACCATCACGAACTCTACCGTCCGGAGGACTTTTCACCCCGGGGCCATCGCCTTACCCGCTGGCTGTGGGCGGCGGAAGGCCGATGGTGCCTGCCCCTGGCCCAATGGATCTCGCAGACGAACGAGGAGCGGCTGAGACAATTCGAATCGCTGCATCCGAGGCTTCCTCACCACCGCCTCCACGTGCTCCCGAACTACCCCCCGACATGCTGGAGCCAAGTCAGGAATTCGGCCTGGAACGGGCCTTCCCCTTCCAAACCACTGCGGCTGGTCTATGTCGGCTCCCTTTCGCTTGCCGACACCTTCATCGCCGAGGCCGCGGAATGGGTGGCAGGCAAGCCCGGCGAACTGGAGATGGATGTGTTCTGCCTACATGCTCCCGACGAGGTTGTCGAGTTCCTCGACCGGCTGGACGCACCGAATATCCGAGTCGTGCCATCCGGCGTCGCCTACGGCAAGCTGCCGGAAATGCTCGCCGCCTACCATGTCGGGCTGGTCCTCTACAAGGGCACCACCCTGAATTTCGTGCTCAACCGGCCGAACAAGCTCTTCGAATACCTGGCCTGCGGCCTGGACGTCTGGTATCCCCAAGAGATGCTCGCCATGGCGGCGATGAAGCGCGAGGAAACGTTTCCAAAAGTTCTGTCCTTGGACTTCCGCCGTCTGGGGGACGTACAGGTGGAAGCCCTCGCAGCTCGGAGGGAGGGCCATGGAGTGGAGCCGGACTGCTTCTGCGAGGGGGCCCTGGCCCCACTAAGGCAGGAGATCGAGCATCTCGTCCACAAGGGAAGATGAGCAGGCGTCTCCAGCGATTCGTCCGCCACCTCCGCTGGCTGGCAGGCCGCGGGTGGAACCACACCGACTTCTCCGACCGCTACCGGGAGCGTCCGGAGGATGCCTGGGGCTACGAACACTCCAAGGCACACCTCCTCAGACACGAACGGATCCTCGCGTCGATTCCGGAGGGACGGATTTTTCGCCAAGCCTTCGAGGCGGGCTGCGCGGAAGGACACCTGACCGTCCGGCTGGTGGAGCGCGCGGACCGGGTCTTCGCCTGCGACCTCAGCCCCGAGGCCGTCGCCCGGACGGCACGACGGACTTCCCTTTCCTCCTCGACGATCGAGGTGGTGACAATCGACCTCCGGGAGGAGATTCCCCTGACGGCGGCAGATCTCATCGTCTACTCGGATGCCCTCTATTATCTGAGTCCGGGCGAAATCTCCAAGGTCATGGAGAACACAGGGCAAATCGCCTCCTCCAGAGCCATCCTAGTCTTCGCCAACGAATGGACCGCCCATTACAAGGGCATGCCCCCGCCGGAGGAGACCATGCGTCGGATCGAAGACACCGGCGGCTGGCGGCGGCTCGCTCTCGAACGATTCGAGACGGGGGATTCCGCCTCCTTGACCGTGGCAACCTACGAAAGGCTCCCTGACCTATCCTCCGCTCCCTCCCATGTCCGCTGACGCTCCTCCCCTCACCATCGGCTTCCTCGGGGTGCAGCGCCGTGGCTCGGACCCCCGTGCGCTCGCCGGCGCCTTCCGTTCGCTCGGCCACTGCCTCGTGGAGCGAAGCTTCGACGACTATCTCCCGCAATCCTGGCGCCATCCGGCGCTGAAGGCCGCGCGCCGTCTCCTGCGCCCACTCTACACGGCGGACTACAATCGCTCCGTGCTGGAGCTGCTCGAATCGCCGCTGGATTTCCTCCTCGTCTTCAAGGGCATGCTGCTGCAGCCCGGAACTCTGCGCCGCTTCCACGAGGCCGGAGTGCCCTGCTATCTCTTCTACCCCGACGTCAGCTTTTCCGACCACGGGACGGGCATCCCCGCCTGCCTGCCTCTCTACGAGCGCATCTTCACGACGAAAAGCTTCCATCTCGAGACTCCGCCAGCGGGGATCAGCCGGGAACGATTCCTGCTGACGAACCATGGAGCCGATCCCGAGGTACATCGTCCCGTCGGCCTCCCCCCCCGCGCAAGGGAGGCCTTCGCCTGCGATGTCTCCTTCGTGGGTTGCTGGTCGCCGAAGAAGGAGCACCATCTCTCGGCGCTCGTCTCGGCGATTCCCGGGCTCGATCTGCGCATCTGGGGACCGGGCTGGAACCGGTCAGATCATCCGGTGAGGTCCGCCTGGCGCGGGCGAGGCGCCTGGGGCGACGAGCTGGCGATGATCCACTCGGCCTCGCGGATCAACTTGGGCCTCCTCAGCGAAGCGGGTGGTGGCACTTCGAGCGGGGATCGGACAACGGCGCGCACCTGGCAGATCCCGGCTTCGGGCGGATTCCTTCTCCACGAAGCGACCGACGAGTTCGCGGCGGCCTTTCTCCCGGGAAAGGAAGCGGCGGTGTTCGAAAGTCCCGAGGATCTCATCGCGCAGGTCGTCCACTATCTGGCGAATCCCGACGAACGCGAGGCACTGCGCCTGGCGGGACTGGACCGCCACCGGAAAGCGGGCTATACCTATCTGCCAGCGGCGGAACATATCGTCGCCTACCACCAGGAAGCCCACGCCGCAGGATCCGCGAAATGATATTGATGTACCACCATGTCAGCCCGGTCTCCGAAATTCCGGAGGATCCCGCGCGGTGCGGCGCGGAGGGCTGGGCCTACCACACCACCCCGGAAACCTTGTCGGAGCACATCTCCTTCCTCCGACGGCGGAGGCATGCCTTCGTTCCCTATTCGGACTACGTTGCCGCCATCCGCCGCAATGGATGCGCCCCGCGCAGAGCGGTGACGGTCACCTTCGACGACGGTTGGCTCGACAATATCTCCCATGCCCTTCCGGTGCTCCAAGCCGAGTCGGTTCCCGCGATCTTCTTTCTCGTGAGCGGCGAACTGCCCTCGGTGCCCTCCTCCTCCTT
The DNA here is from genome assembly GCA_964435425.1 of uncultured Akkermansia sp. GTDB lineage: Bacteria > Verrucomicrobiota > Verrucomicrobiia > Verrucomicrobiales > DEV007 > Arctic95D-9. The sequence goes on from CAYSZN010000043.1 coordinate 3,259, forward strand.
TGCCGGACCGGAGGGAATCCGCGCCCTTCTCGATGCGGGCATGGAGATCGGCGGGCATACTCGCACCCATCGCCCCTTGGCCATGCTCAAGGCAGAGGAGGCTGCCGAGGAAATCCTCGGCAGCGTGTCGGACCTCGAAGCGCGCCACGGTGCGAGCGTCCGCCACTTCGCCTATCCAGGCGGCAGCTTCAACCGCTCCGTGGCCCGCATCGCGGAAGAGAGCGGCATCCTGGAATCCGCTTGCAGCATCCTGCCCGGGCCGGGCAATCGTCGCCAGTCCCTGTATTGGCTGCATCGCGAGACTGTCGCCGAGCCATGGGACACTGCGGCTCGTTTCCGGCTCGCGAATCCGGCTTGGCGGATGGTTCAGTCCATCCGAAGCAGAGCAAGACTTGGAAGAAAGCTGAACCTAGGCGCTGATTGTTGAAGGCCGAACCGCCTCCGCTCCATTCCCCATGTTCCCCGCCCCCCGCAACCATCTGCCCGCCGTGATCGCCGTCGCCTTGCTCGGCGTGCTGGGGGCAACGCAACTGTTTCCCAACGGGCTCGTCGTGACGGCCATCGCGGGAACAGTGCTGGCCGCCTTCGCCCGCGACCTCGACCGGGGCATCCCGCTCGAACTGATGGCGGCCGTGCTCGCGACGAGCCAGTGGCTGGTGGGACCGGCTCTCGCCTATTCCATGGACGTATCGGTGGACCGCTACCAGATGTATGTCGATGCCGGGAGCTACTTCAGCTTCGCGATTCCGGCGACCTGCGCCTTCGTCTGCGGCAGCCTGCTCTTTCCCGGGAAAGCGGAGGAGGCTGTGCTGCAGCGGATGCGGGATGGAACGCGGGATTTCCGAGTGGGCGCAGTCCTCCTCCTGGTCTCCGTTGCGTTCGACTTCGCCCGCCCCTATGCGCCCGGTGGCCTCGACTTCTTCTTTCACCTCGCCTCCCAGCTCCGCTACATTGCCGCGATCTACTTCCTCGTCTCGGGCCATCCTCTGCGCTGGCTCCTCATTGCCGCAGCGCTTTCGAAGCTTTTCCTGGCCTCGGCCGAGGCCGCCATGTTCCACGACCTCATCCTATGGACGTCCCTGCTGGCCTGCTTCTGGTGGATCCAGCGGAAACGGACGACTTTCGAGAAGATCCTCTTCTTCTCCGTCGGCTTCCTCTTCATCGCCTCCATCCAGACGATCAAGCGGGACTACCGGGACGCCACTTGGAGCGGCCAGGAACCCTCCCTGTTCGAGGTCGCCTACGATGTGCTCGTGGAGCGCATGGCCTTCAGCGAGCGAACCACGATCGAAAACGCCGTCGTGCGGATGAACCAGGGCTGGATCATCTCGGCGGTGCTGCGCCACACTCCGGACCGGGAACCCTTTGCCAACGGATCCACGATCCTCGAGGCGGTCGAGGCGGCCCTGCTCCCCCGCTTCCTCGCACCGGACAAGAAGAAGGCCGGCGGACAGGAGAACTTCCGCCGCTTCACAGGACTCGGCCTCGCCGACTCCACCTCGATGGGCATCAGCCCCCTCGGGGAGGCCTACGCGAACTTCGGCCGGGTGGGCTCGATCGTCTTCATGCTCGTCTGGGGAATGGTCTTCGGACTCGCGGTCGGCGGGGCACGGCATTTCGGCCGGCTCGATCCCAGCTTCCTCTTCTGGACCCCACTGATCTTCTACCAGGCAATCAAGGCGGAGACGGAGCTCGTCGTGGTCCTGAACCAGCTCAGCAAGGGGGCCGTCGTCGCCTATGGCTGCTACTATGCCGTCCATCATCTCTGGCTGCGGAACGCAGGCCTGCGGCTCGGCGGTGAGGACGAACTCGAACTGGATCGCCCCGGTGCAAGTCTGGCTGACATCCAGCGGCATTGACCCGGAGATGGGTGGCATCGCGTCGGTGACGCGGAGCTGTGCCGTTGCTCTGGGCAATCTGTCGCGGAGGAATGCGGAGATTCCCCCGGAGGAGTCCGCCACCCCCTTTCTGGAGCGCTTCATCGCCTATCATCCCGGTAGGCGCACGCCCACCGGACCTCCCCTCTCCTCCCGGTCTCCATCCCTCGCCCCGGGCATCCGCTTCGTCGACTGCCGGGGCGGCAAAGCGAGATTCGTCGCCGAAGTCTGGCGGCAATCCTGCGGAAAGCCGGATCTCGTCCTGCACGAGCACCTCGACCTCGCGCAAGCGCACGCCCTGATCCCCCGTGCGCTCCGCCGTGCCTGCGTCCTCTGGTGCCATGGCATCGAGCTGTGGCGCGAGCTGCCACCACTAAAGGTCCGCGCCATCCGGGAGGCGGACCTCCTTCTTTTCAACTCGGCCTTCACCCGCGAACGGGCCGCCCGGTTCCACCCCTGGATCCTCGACCAGCCCCATCGTGTGGTACCGCTCTGCCGGGAGACGGACGCCGCGCCACTGTCGACGACCGTTCCGACGGAGCGGAAGCCATGGATCCTGACGACGGGCCGGCTCGTCGCGGACCGTCCGAAGGGGCACCGGGAAATCCTGGCCGCGCTGCCCGAATTGCGGAAGCGCATCCCCGGCCTGCAGTGGCATGTGACAGGGTCTGGTCCCTGGTTCGACCCTCTTGCCTCTCTCGTGGCGGACTCGCCGACCAGGGACGCGGTGGTTCTGCACGGGTTCGCCGCGCCGGCGGAGCTCGACCGGCTCTACCGCGAATGCCGGGTCTTCGCGATGCCGAGCCAGGGGGAGGGCTTCGGGCTCGTCTACGCCGAAGCCATGGCCCGTGGTCTGCCCTGCGTCGGATCCACGCTCGACGCTGCCCCCGAGGTGATCGGGGAGGCGGGCGTCTGCATCGATCCCTCCAACCCAGCCGCTCTCGTGGCCGCCCTGTCCCGATATCTCGAAGCAGGACCGGAGGAATACACCGGATATGGGCAGGCCGCTTTGGAACGGGCGAGGCACTACCGTCTGGAGCGCTTCGCCGAAGATCTGAGGGATGCGCTGACCGAGGCCTTTCTGCGGTGGAAGGCCTCACGGCATGGCAAAAGACCGCAGTCCTCCATGTCCCTATGCCCCTGACCGTCCTCCATTTCCTCACCGATCTCGACCGGGACTCGGGTGGTCCCTCGGTCTCGGTGCCCGCGCTCTGCCGGGCGCTGGCGAGGCAGCCGGGCCTGCAGGTGGACCTCGCGGCGCGTCCGACGCCGGGGGCGGTCGATCCGGGGACGGGAACGGACTTCACGGTCTTCTGGACCGACGGGAGCTGGCATCGCGTCGAATCCCTCCTCGACGAGGCGATGGCCCGGTCGGGCCCCGGGGGGCTCGTCCTCCACCTCCACGGACTCTGGGATCCGCTCTACCTCTGGGCGGCCATGGGAGCGCGCCGCCGGGGGCTCCCCTTTGCCGTCTCGATCCGCGGGATGCTGGAACCCTGGGCGCTCCGGCACAAGCGAACGAAGAAGCGGCTCGCTTGGCACCTCTACCAGAAGAGAATCCTGCTCGGTGCCGCACTCCTGCACGCCACCTCTCTGGAGGAGGAGGAATCGATCCGCCGCGCCGGACTGTCCGCCGCGAACATCGCGGTCGTCCCCAACGGCGTGGAGCCGCCTTCGCCGGACGAGCTTCCGCCCAAGGGGCCGGCCCGGAGACTGGAGGTCCTGTTCCTCGGACGTATCCATCCGATCAAGGGACTCGAAACCCTCCTCCAGGCCTGGGCCACCGCCGCGCCCGCTGGCTGGACGCTGCGCATCGCCGGTCCCGACGCCGACGGACACCGCTCCTCGCTCGAAATCCTGGCCCGGCGCCTCGGCATCGCGGAGCGGGTCGTCTTCTCCGGGCCATTGCAAGGACGGGAGAAGTGGGCCGCCCTCGCAGGAGCCTCCTGCCTCGTCCTCCCGAGCTTTTCGGAGAATTTCGGGATGGTCGTGGCCGAGGCCCTTGCCGTAGGCACGCCGGTGGCCACCTCGACCGGAACGCCGTGGCAGTCGGTCGAAACCGCGGGGGCAGGTTGGCGTTTCGATCCGGAACCATCCTCCCTGGCCCGCTTTCTCGACGACCTGGCCGCCACTCCCGCGTATGAACTGGACGCGATGGGAAGCCGGGGCAAAGCGCTCGTCGAAGCGCACTACGGCTGGCCGTCCGCAGCGGAACGCCTCGCCAGCCACTATCGGCAGATGGCCGATGGTCGCCGCCATGCGTGACTGGCTCGAATGGCACGGGAATCAGGGCAGGTCTTCGGTAGGGACGCACCGCCGGGGCGTCCGTATCGGATGGGGCCCGTGCTTGCGCGGCGGACGCCCCGGCGGTGCGTCCCTACCGGACTCCATCGGCATGCGATAGGTGCATCGTCGGAACTTTAGCAAGTTCCGCTACCCCAGCAAATGGCAGCGGAAGAGGCGACTCTTGCGCCAAACGAAGACCGGGCGGAACGCGGAGGCGTTCCGCCTTTGTTTTTGCGGATCATTCACCCGTCCGCTTGGCTGTGGCGAACTGCGGGCTTTCGGAAATGACGAATGAGGAGAATCCGCGTCTCCGCTCCGTCGGTCCCGACAAAATTCCCACTCGATTCCCCCTGCCCTCTCGCCTATCCTCCCATCGATGCCCCAAGCCGCCCATCCGCCCGGAGAGCCGACGCGCGAACCGCGCTCGACGCTCTACGTCCTCGGTTCGGCGACGATGGCGGCGCTGGTCCTGGGACTCGCGATCTTCCTCCTCGTGCGCGGCTTCCAATGGCGCGCCGCCCTCGAGGCCCTACGGGCCGAGCCGGGCATCGAGATCCTCAGCGTGGAGCGGGACGGCTTCTTCAGGAAACGCCTTCTCGGCCTCCGCGATCCCCTCGCCCCGACCGCGGAGAGCATCCTCCTGAAGCACAACATCGGTCCCCACACCGCCAAGGTCGTCCTGACCGAATACCATTCGCTGAACACGCCCTACGCGAAGCAGCGCGAGGAGGCGGAGGCGGCCCGCTCCGAGGGACTGCGCGACGCGGTGCTGAAGGCGGTCGGCGACTTTGCCGAAACGACGGCGAGGCAGCGCGAGGAGGACTTGGAGAAGATCACCCAGATGCTTTTCGAGGCGCGCTTTCCCGAGGCGATGAAGACGGTCGATCTGGAATGGAGAGACGGGAACTGGTACGCGAAGGGCGAGCTCTACGCGCCGGAGCGCGAGGTCTTCGTGGCCGAGGCACCCGCCTACATCGTCGCGGGCGAGCTCGACTTCGGAGAACTGGTCGACCTCACCGAGGCCCGGACCTCGGCGCTGCGCCAGCAGATCGAGTCGCCCGACCTCCTCTCCGTCGATCTCGACGACCAGCCCGTCCATCTCGACCGCATGGTGCGGCTCGTCGCCGACTACGACGAGGTCTGCGAGCGCTCGGGCCTGCCGATGCCCCGTTTCCGGCTCGAACTGAGCGCCGCCGATCCGGCGCCTTCGATGGAGCGGCTGGCGGCGATCAAGGCCCGTCTCACCGCTCCCCGCGCCATCGCCGCAGGCCGCTTCCTCGACGATCTCGCGACCGCTGGCGATTCCGGGATAGGGCCGAGGGCCTCGCTGAAGCTGGTTCCCCTTCCCCTCTCCCGCTGATGGACTCGCCCCGCGTCCGCCATGCGCATTGGCTCGTCGGGCCGCTCGTCACGCTGGCCGCCGTCGCCGTCCTACTCGTCGCCGCGCGGTTCTACGAGCGCCTCCCTGCCCATCCTCCCGAATGCGGCTTTCGGAAGACACTCGGCCTTCCCTGCGCCGGCTGCGGTGGAACGCGGGCGATACGCGCCCTCGTCGACGGGCGCCTCGCCGAGGCCGCCCGGTTCAATCCCGCCGTGGTCGTGGGGGTCCTCGCCAGCGCGGCCTGGGCCGCGGTCGGCATCTGGCGCTATGGGAGCGGCGCGGAGCCTCCTCCGGTGGCCGTGCAAAACCGACGCCTCGTCCGCAATGCGATCCTGGTGGGGGGGCTGCTGCTGCTGAACTGGATCTATCTTCTTCTCACCTCGGTGGGGTGAGTTCCAGGTTCAAGATTTCAAGTTCAAGGTTCCGAACCACCGGTGCGCGTCAAAGGAGCGGGACGTTTCAAGTCCCGTTTTTGTTTTGCTAGAGGGGACTTGAAAAATCCCCCTCCTTTGGCCTCACTCCGCGGTCAGGGCACCGCGCTCGTCACCGCCGCCGGATTTCTCGATGAAGTATTCCCAGTCGCCGTGGAAGCGTTTCGCTTTGCCCTTGGCGACGTGGATCACGTCCTTCGCCAGCTTCTTGATGAAGTGGACGTCGTGCGAAATGAAGACGAGGGTGCCGGCGTAGTTCTCCAGCGCGAGGATGAGCGACTCGACGGTGAGGATGTCGAGGTGGGTCGTCGGCTCGTCCATCAGGAGGATGTTCGGCGGATCGACGAGGAACTTGATGAGGTTCAGCCGGCTCTTCTCCCCACCGCTGAGGACCTTGGTCATCTTGTAGACCTCGTCCTTGCGGAACATGAAGGAGCCGAGGATGCCGCGGGCCTCGTCCTCGCGCAGGGTTGGGTTGGCCTCCATCACCTCGGTGAGGACGGAGTTGTTCGGGTTCAGCGTGGCGGAACGGTGCTGGGAGAAATAGCCGATCTTGGCGTTGTGGCCGGCGGCGACCTTGCCCTGCTGCGGCGTCAGCTCTCCGGCGAGCAGCTTCAGCAAGGTCGACTTGCCCGATCCGTTCGGGCCAACGAGCACGGTTCGCTCGCCACGGTCGATGACGAGGTCGAGGCCCTCGTAGACCTTGTGCTCGCCGTAGGCGAAGTGGACGGCCTCGAGTTCGAGCGCCTTCTGCCCGCCGCGGGGAGGCTCGGGAATCTGGAAGCGGAAGGGCTTTCGCGGAGCGACCGGCTTCTCGATCTTCTCCATCCGCTCGATCTCCTTCAGCTTGGACTGGGCCTGCGAGGCTTTCGAGGAGACGGAGCGGAACTTGTTGGCGAAGGCCTGCAGCTCGGCGATCTGCTTCTGCTGGTTCTTGTAGGCGTTGTTCTGCCGCTCGTAGTTCTCCTGCCGCTGCTTTTCGAAATCGGAGTAGTTGCCGGTGTAGTGGAGCAGCCTGCAATCGGAGATCTCGTGGACGGAATCGACGATGGCGTCCATGAACTCGCGGTCGTGCGAGATCATGAGGATGGCCCCGGAGTAGTTCTTCAGATAGTCCTGGAACCAGAGCAGCGACATCAGGTCGAGGTGGTTGGTCGGCTCGTCGAGCATGAGCAGGCTCGGCTCGATGACGAGGAGCCGCGCGAGGTGGGCCCGCATGATCCAGCCGCCGCTCATCTCGCGGGCGGGACGGTCGAAGTTTTCCGCCGGGTAGCCGAGGCCGCGCAGCATCTTCTTGGCCTTGGCCTCGACCTGCGGATCGTTCAGGGCATCGAACTTGCTCTGGGCCTCGTAGTAGGCCTGCGAATCGACCTGCCCGGCGTCCTCCATCGCTTTCAGCTCTTTTTCCAGCTCCTCGAGCGTGCCGGCGCGGCCGGTCGCGATCTCGAGCACGCTGAAGTCGCCGACGTCCTCGCTCTCCTGCGGCAGGAAGCCGACCATCGTCCATTCGTCGCGCTCGACGGTGCCCGCATCGGCCTCCTCCTCGCCGAGGATGATGCGGAAGATGGTCGATTTGCCCGCGCCGTTCGGACCGACGAGGGCGACGCGCTCGCCATAGTTGATCTGCAGGCTCGCCTCCTCGAAAAGAGGAGTGCCGCCGTAGGATTTCTTGAGATTCCGGATCGTGAGCATGGGGTCGCGTGGGGAGGAACCCTCTACATACCCGAGTCTCCGCGTTCCGCAAATCGAAAGCGGACGCGGGGGAGGAGGACCGGGGCTCAGCGGCGGCTGCCCTTCGGCTTCCTGGTCCGGTTCACGAGGGTACCGTTGACGCGGTCGACCTTCGAGGCGTCGCCCTGCGAGACGGCCCGGAGGTGGAAGGAGATGCCGGCGCGGCGGCCGAGGGCTGTCCTGCCGGGCTTCACCGAGACCCGGTAGGCGATCTTCGCTCCGCTCGGGAGCGCTTCGCGGCGGCCGGCCACGAGCGAGGCGGTGGCATTCGCGAAACCGGCCCCGTTGTGGCGCAGATACTTGACCGCGAAGCGGCGCTTGCCCTTCGCCGCCGAGGTCCGCACCGTGTCGTCGTGGTAGCCGTCGTTCTCGAGGGCTGCGTGCCAGACGAGGGCGCGGGCGGTGCGGGCGGTGAGCTTCACGAGCTGGCCCCTCGCCGAATTCGAGTGGACATTGTTCCCGGTGAGCGAGGTCGCGGAGCGGCCGATGCGGAGATCGGGCCGGTAGGGGTTGCCGAAGACGGGAGAGGAGAGGAAGGCGGGATTCACCAGATCGACCTTCACGTTCTGCGTGCCGCCCCACCAGAAGTCGCGTATTTCCGCCGATCCTCCCACGTCGTGCGCCACGAGACGGTAGGCTCCCGCCGCCACACCGGCGAGGTTGATCGAATACCCTCCCGAGGCGAAGGTCGTGCCCGAAGCCACCTTCGCGCCGCCGGGCGTCCGCACTTCCAGCCCGAGCACCCCGGCCGACTCGCCCGGATCGTAGAGGCTGTTCAGGTTCGAATCGTGGTAGATCACCCCCGTGACGAAGATGCGGCCCGTCGTCGAGGCGAAGTTCTGCACGCTGACGATGTCGTGGTAGCCGGGCTGGAAGTAGGATTCTCCATCCAAATCCTCCCGGATCGCGATGCCGACCTCGCGGAAGTCCGCGTTCATGAGGACAAGCCGGTGGCCCCGCCCCCCGACCTTTCGATCGACGAAAAGGCCG
>CAYSZN010000044.1:0-11746 GCA_964435425.1 uncultured Akkermansia sp.
TGGGCGAAGGCTGCATCGACCTGCGCGGGATGCGGGCCATGGTCGAAGCCGCCGGTTTCGACGGGTTTCACGAGGTGGAGATTTTCTCGAACCGCTGGTGGGCGGCGGATCAGGATGAATTCCTGAATCGAATCGTTTCAGCCTATCTTGATCACTGCTAAGCCTATGAATATCCACATTGGATTGGTTCCTGTGTTCGTCGCTGCTGGAGGGATAATCGGCTTCGGAGTCGCGAAGTTTTTGGAATCCTCGGATCGAACGCAAACTGGCTCAGCCGCCGGGCAGACCCTTGCTGACCTCTCGCGGGCGCTGACTGAGGAGAATTACAACTCTGGAACCTATCCCGAGTCCATTGCGAATCTTGAGGTGCCGGACGCTGGCGGCGACTTCTCAGCGAAAATGCTGAAGAAAGTCATCTACCGCAAGACAGCGACTGGCTACGTGGCATTCGTGGAGCTCCTCACGTCGTTTATGTCGAGCCGGGTTCGGCTCCGAAGCATCGATAAATCCACCCCTCAACTCTCATGACCCTCGGCACCATTCTCAACGCCATTTGCGACCAACTCGACCCTCCCTTCGTCGGCTAAAGCCTCCACACCAACCCTGCACCCACCGCAACCCACCCCACCGGCGGGGTACCAGCCCCGCGACAATCCAACCTTTCACCTTTTACTTCCCTCCAGCTTACATGAATCTAGGCATCATCTTGAACGGCGTCACCGGACGCATGGGCACGAACCAACACCTCGTCCGCTCCATCCTCGCGATCCGCGAGCAGGGCGGCATCCGAGTCGCGCCCGGACAGACCATCCAAGTCGATCCCATCCTGACCGGACGAAACGAGCACAAGCTCCGCGAACTCGCCGCGAAGCATGGCGTCGAGCGCTGGACCACTGACCTCGACGCCGCTCTCGCCGACCCGAACAACCAGATCTTCTTCGACGCCAGCTCCACCCTGCATCGCGCCCGCTTCGTCGAGAAGGCGGTCGCGGCCGGGAAGGCGATCTACTGCGAGAAACCCACCGCCGTCGAGACCGCCGAGGCCGTGCGCCTCGCCAAGCTCTGCCGCGAGGCCGGGGTCAAGAACGGGGTCGTGCAGGACAAGCTCTGGCTCAGCGGCATCCGCAAGCTGAAGACCCTCAACCAGCAGGGCTTCTTCGGGCGCATCCTCTCGGTGCGCGGCGAGTTCGGCTACTGGGTCTTCACCGGGCACGACGCCGACCAGCCCATCCAGCGCCCGAGCTGGAACTACCGCAAGGAGGAGGGCGGCGGCATCATCGTCGACATGCTCTGCCACTGGCGCTACCTCGTCGATCACACTTTCGGCCCGATCAAGAGCGTCTCCTGCCTCGGCGCGACGCACATCCCCGAGCGCATCGACGAGAGCGGCAAAGCCTACGCCTGCACCGCCGACGACAGTTGCTACGCCACCTTCGAACTGGAGAACGGCGTCGTCTGCCAGTTCAACAGCTCGTGGGACGTGCGGGTGCGGCGCGACGACCTCTTCGCGATGAACGTGGACGGCACTCTCGGCTCCGCCGTCGTCGGCCTGCGCAAGTGCTGGGTGCAATCCCTCGGCACGACTCCGAAGCCGGTGTGGAATCCCGACATTCCCCAGCCCATCGACTTCCAGGCTGGCTGGCAGGAGGTGCCCGACACGACCGCCTACGACAACGCCTTCAAGATCCAGTGGGAGCTGTTCCTCCGCCACGTCGCCCTCGACGAGCCTTTTCCCTACGACCTCATGGAGGGAGCGAAGGGCGTCCAGCTCGCCGAGGCGGGCCTGCGGAGCTGGGAGGAGAGGCGGTGGGTCGAGCTGGACCGCCTGGGCTGATCGGAAGGCCGAAACGGGGTCCGTCTCGGGGTAGGTCTCCCTTCGACGGACCCGACGAGCCGGAACGCTCGCGCGTTCCGCTACGTGTGGAATGCGGCAATGCGTGGTGCCGTCAGGCGCTCTGCGGGGTGATGCCCTCGACCTTCGCCTGCTCGGTGTCGATAACCTGGCGGCGGAGGTTCGTGCCCGAGCGCTTCGCCCACCACAGCACGATGGGGGAGGCGATGAAGAGCGTGGAGTAGACCCCGGTGATCATCCCGATGAGGAGGGTCACCGAGAAGCTGCGCAGCCCCGGCCCACCGAAGAAGCAGAGCACGAGGACGGTGAAGATCGTGGTGGTGCTGGTGAGGATGGTCCGTCCCAGAGTCTGGTTGAGGGCGAGGTTGATGATGTCCCTGACTTCGCCGCGCTTGGTCTGAAGCTCCTCGCGGACGCGGTCGAAGATGACGATGGTGTCGTTCAGCGAGTAGCCCGCGATGGTCAGCAGCGCCCCGACGGTGATGAGGGAGAGCTCGTGTCCCAGCAGGGTGGCGACGCCGAGGGCGACGACGACGTCGTGGATGAGCGCGGCGATCGCGCCGAGGGCGAAGGCGAACTCGTAGCGGAAGGTGACGTAGATGAGGATGGCGACCATGCCGAGAGCGAGGGCGAGGATCGAGGTGATGAGCATGGAGCGTCCCACGGCCGAGCCGACCGAGCTGACGGTGGTGTCCTTCAGCTCGATGCCGAGGTCGCTCTGGATATGCTCCAGTGCCTGGTCGGCGGTGCCGGTGGGGATGCGGACGAGGTAGAAGACGGCGTCGTCCCCGACGGCGCGCTGCTCCTGCACGATGGGCTCGGCTCCGAGGTCGAGCTTCGCGAGCGAGGCGGAAATGGAGTCCGTGGAGATGTCCGCGTCCGAACGCAGCGTGATGGAGTCGCCTCCCTTCAGCTCGACGCCGCGGGGATCGACGACCACGACCACAAGGATCGAGAGGATCGTGAGGGCGAGCGAGCCGATCAGCCAGGGCCGCGCCACGCCGAGGAAGTCGTAGGAGCGGCTCGGGATGAAGTTGAGGAAGGTCAGCTTGGTGAAGAACTTCGCGTCCATGACCCACTGGAAGCAGACCCGCGTGACGATGAGGGCTGCGAAGAGGGTGCCGGCGATGCCGATGACGAGGGTCACGGCGAAGCCCTTCACCGTGCCGTCGGCGACGTAGTAGAGGATGATGGCGGTGATGAGCGAGGTCAGGTTCGAGTCCATGATGGACCAGAAGGCCCGGTCGTAGGCCAGCTCGATGGCCGTCTTCAGCGACTTGCCCGACGCCATCTCCTCGCGGAGGCGCTCGTAGATGATCACGTTCGCGTCGATGGCCATGCCGATGGAGAGGATGATGCCCGCGATGCCCGGCAGGGTCAGGGTGAACTGGAATAGCGCCATCGTGCCGAAGACGATGGCGACGATGGCGGTCAGGCCGATCACCGCGACGATCCCGGCGAAACGGTAGTAGACGACCATGAAGACGAGGACGATCGCGAGGCCCCAGATCCCGGAATTGATGCCTTGCTTGACGGCGGTCTCGCCCATGGTCGGGGAGATGTAGTTCGAGAACTCGATCTCGATGGGGTTCTCCAGCGGGTTCTCCAGCGCGGAGGCGAGGGCGAGGGCCTCGGCCTGGGTGAAGTTGCCGGTGATGGAGCAGCCGTCGGAGAAGGGCTCCTGGATGACGGGAGAGGAGAGGATGACGTCGTCGAGGATGATGGCGAGGGGCTGGCCCTGGTTCTCCCGCGTGAGGGGACCCATGATCTTCGCGCCGTCGGCGGAGAAGGAGACGCTGATGGAGTCGCCCTTGTCGCCGTAGAAGTAGCCGGCGCGGGAGACGTTCTTGCCCTCCATGTCGCGCTTGATCTTCACGAGGCCGTAGCGGGTCGGCAGAGGGTTGCCTTCCTTGTCCTTCTCTTCGGCGTAGGGCAGGGCCTCGTAGCCGGGGATGACTTGTGCGCCCTCCGCGACCTGGGCGGCGAGGTAGCCGCTCTGCGGGTGGAGGATGGAGAAGGAGAGGTGGGCGACTTTCTCGAGGGTCTCCTCGATGCCCTTCAGCTTGTCCTGTCCGACGCCGGGCATCTGGAGGAAGATGCCGTCCCGGCCCGAGGGGGCGATGAGGACGTCGGCGGTGCCGAGGTCGTTGAGGCGCTGGGTGAGGACCTTGATGGCCTGGTCCTGGGTGTGGCTGGTCACCTCCCTGCCCTCGGCGGGCTGGATCTTGATCTCCATGGAGACGCCACCCTGGAGCTCGATGCCCTTCTCCATGCCCAGCCCCTGGAAGAGCCAGACGCTGAGCGCGACCACGGCGACGGAGAGAATGGTGCCGAAGATGCGCTTGCGGCGGACGTTGTCGGTCCCGAAGTAGACGACGAAAAGGGAGAGCAGTCCGATTCCCATGAGGAAGACCCAGCCGGAGGTGATCCCCGGAGCCTTTTCCGCCGCTGCTGCGGCAGCGGCTGTGTCGGCGGGAGCGACGGGTTGGATCGTCTCGATGGCCGTTTCGACCGCTTTCTCCACATCGGCGGACGCAGGGAGGGAAGCAGGCGTCTCGGTGGCCGGGGCCTCGCTCGCGGCGGGCGCTGCCTCCTGGGGAGCAGCCTCGGTCGCCGCAGGTGCGGGTGCAGGAGCCGGGGCTTCGGTCGGGGCGGGGGCCGGAGCCGGAGTTTCCGTCGCGGCGGGAGCCGGGGCGTCTTGGGCCGTGTCTGCTTGCGCTTGCATGGGGAGGGTGGGCGCGGAACGCCCGGTAGAAGGTGAAAAGTAAAAGGTAAAAGGTCTCGGGCCGGGAGGGATCAGGAGGCGGATTCGGATTCGATGGCTTCCTTGCCCTTGCTTTCCACGGTGGCGACGGCGCTGCGGTCGAACTTGATGCTGAGCCCCTCGGCGACCTTGATCGAGACGGTCTTGTCGGTCATGCCCGAAACGATGCCGTGGGCACCGCCGATGGTCACGACCTTGTCACCGACGCGGAGGTTCTTGCGCATCTCCTCCTGGGTCTTCTGCGCCTTCCGCTGGGGGCGGATGAGGACGAAGTAGAACATCACCATGATGAGGATCATGGGGACGAACATCCCGAGTCCGCCTCCGGCGGGAGCGGCGTCTTGGGCAAGAAGGGGGAGGTGGGACATCATGGTTTTTTTATCGGAGTCTGATGGGAACAAAAATCGCTTGTCGATCAACCGTCGGTCTTCCCCGCGCGATAGCGGCGGACGAAGCCATCCCGGAAATCGGCAAACGAGCCGTCCTCAATAGCACGCCGGGTCCGGTTCATCAAGTGCAGATAGAAGGCGAGGTTGTGCAGGGTGAGGAGCCGCAGGCCGAGGATCTCGTCGCTTTTCACCAGATGGCGCAGGTAGCCGAGGGTGAATCCTTCGCAGAGGGGGTGGGTCTCGCCGGCCGGGGCGAGGGGCTCGCGGGAGTGCGTCCACTTCGCGTTTTTCAGGTGGATGGGGCCGTCGGGGGTGTAGGCCGTGCCGTTGCGGGCGACGCGGGTGGGGAGGACGCAGTCGAACATGTCCACGCCCCGCGAGATCAGCTCGAGGAGCTGGTCGGGCTGGCCCAGGCCCATGGCGTAGCGGGGCTTGTCGGCGGGCAGGACGGGGGCAGCGATCTCGACGGCTTTCAGCATTTCCGGGATGGGCTCGCCCACGGAGAGCCCACCGATGGCGTAGCCGTCGAAGTCGAGATCGACGAGGTCGCGGGCGGCCTTTTCCCGCAGATCCGGGAAGCAGGCGCCCTGCACGATGCCGAAATAGCGCTGCCCCGGCGGCTGGTGCGCCGCGATCCACTCCCGCGCCCGGACGGCCCAGCGCTGGGTGAGGGCGAGGGATTTCTCGGCGTAGCCGCGCTCGCAGGGATAGGGCGGGCATTCGTCGAGGATCATGCAGATGTCGCTGCCGATGGAGCGCTGGATCCCGAGGACCGATTCCGGGGTGAGGAAGACGGGGCTGCCGTCGAGATGGCTCTGGAAGCGGACACCCTCGTCGGTGAGTTTCCGTAATTTTGATAAGGAGAACACCTGATAGCCGCCCGAATCGGTGAGGATGGGCCGGTCCCAGCGCATGAATTCGTGCAGTCCGCCGAAGGTGTCAAGGACCTCCGTGCCGGGGCGCAGGTAGAGGTGGTAGGTGTTGCCGAGAAGGATGCGGCAGTCGAGCGCGGGATCGGTCAGCTCCGCCGGATGGACCGACTTCACCGTGCCCCGCGTGCCCACGGGCATGAAGCAAGGCGTCTCCACCTCGCCGTGGGCGAGCGACATCCGTCCGCGGCGGGCGGCGGTGCGGCTGTCGGTCTGGAGCAGGGTGAACATGGCGGGCGGGAGAGATAACCCGGATTTCCGGGGTTTCCAGTGCGGGTTTTGGGGGCATGAGTCATGGGTCATGGGGACGAAGCAGCGCGGGGAGCGGGACTTTGCAAGTCCCGGCGGCGGTTCCTCGCCGTCCGAGGGGAAGGGAGGTCGCCGGTTCGTGTCGTGGGGCGGAATCCTTTCCGCCTTTCGCTAGGCTTGGAGAAGACGGAAAGGGATTCCGCCTCACTTGGCTTGCTTGCTGAGAGGGAGGCAGATTTTCCAAGGCCGGTTGGAACTGGATTTGCGTTTCGACCGTCTCGCCGACTCCTTCGCATTCGTAAGAGAGAACGCAGGAAGCGATTCTCTGGACAACCTATCCGCCCCCGCTAGTCTGAACCATGCCGACTCCGCCCACCACGCACCGCCGTCTCCTCGCCTGGGTCGAGGATCTGAAAACGCAATGCCGCCCCGCCGAGGTCGTCTGGTGCGACGGCTCGGACGAGGAGTGGCACCGCCTCTGCGGCGAGCTGGTCGAGGCGGGCACCTTCCGCCAGCTGAATCCGGAGAAGCGTCCCGACAGCTACCTCGCGCTCTCCGATCCCGCCGATGTGGCACGAGTCGAGGACCGCACCTTCATTTGCAGCCGGCGCGAGGCCTTCGCCGGTCCCACGAACAATTGGCGACCTCCGGCGGAGATGCGGGCCAAGCTGAAGGAGCTGTTCACCGGCTGCATGGAGGGCCGGACGATGTATGTGATCCCCTTCTGCATGGGGCCGCTCGATTCGCCCTATTCCCTCGTCGGGGTCGAGGTGACGGACTCGGCCTACGTCGCGGTGAGCATGAAGATCATGACCCGCATGGGGGCGGCCGTTCTCGACCGGCTCGGGGAGGATGGCGAGTTCATCCCCTGCGTCCATTCCGTCGGCGCACCGCTGAAGCCGGGTCAGGCCGACGTGCCCTGGCCCTGCAATCCTGACAAATACATCGTCCATTTCCCCAACGAGCGCGAGATCTGGAGCTACGGCAGCGGCTACGGCGGTAACGCCCTCCTCGGCAAGAAATGCCTCGCCCTGCGCATCGCCTCGGTCATCGCCCGCGAGGAGGGCTGGATGGCGGAGCACATGCTCATCAGCGGCGTGGAGAATCCCGAGGGCGAGAAGCGCTACGTCGCCGCCGCCTTCCCGAGCGCCTGCGGCAAGACGAACTTCGCCATGCTCATCCCGCCGCCGGTCTACCGGGAGAAGGGGTGGAAGGTGACCACCGTCGGCGACGACATCGCCTGGCTGCGTCCCGGCAAGGACGGGCGGCTCCACGCGATCAATCCCGAGGCGGGCTACTTCGGCGTGGCTCCGGGCACCTCGCCGAAGTCGAATCCGAACGCGATGGCGTCGATGGACCGGAACACGATCTTCACCAATGTCGCCCTCACTCCCGACGGCGATGTGTGGTGGGAGGGCCTCACGGACGAGCCGCCCGCCGGGCTCATCGACTGGCGCGGCAATGCGTGGACGCCGGAGTCGGGCACGCCCGCCGCGCATCCGAACTCGCGCTTCACCTGTCCCGCCTCGCAGTGCCCCGCCATCGATCCCGACTGGGAGAATCCCGAGGGCGTGCCCATCGATGCGATCATCTTCGGCGGGCGGCGCGCCACGACCATGCCGCTCGTCTTCCAGGCCTTCAACTGGGTCCACGGCGTCTTCCTTGGGGCCAACCTCGGGTCCGAGATGACCGCCGCCGCCGAGGGGGCCATCGGCAAGATCCGTCACGACCCCTTCGCCATGCTGCCGTTCTGCGGCTACAACATGGGCGACTACTTCGCCCACTGGCTCGAGATGCGGAAGCACATTCCCGAGCTGCCGCGAATCTTCCATGTGAACTGGTTCCGCAAGGGCAAGGACGGGAAGTTCCTCTGGCCCGGTTTCCAGGAGAACATGCGCGTGCTGGAGTGGATCTTCGACCGGGTGCGCGGCCGTGGTCGCGGCCACGAGTCGAGCTTCGGCTGGGTGCCGCGCTACCACGAGCTGAACTTCGAGGGACTCGACTTCAGCGAGGAGCAATACGCCGAGCTGATGCATGTGAGCCGCGAGGAGATCCGGCAGGAGTTGCTCTCCGAAGCCGACCTCTACCTGCGTCTCTACGACCACCTCCCCAAGGAGCTGATCTTCCAGCGCGAGCTGCTCGCGGGGCGGGTTTGATGTGGGCGGCAAGCCCTTGGTGGAATGCTAGGCTCTACGGCTTTGCGGTCTCCATCGTGTAGCTCTTTCCGTCGCTCACGATCTTGATGTCGCCGTCGAGGCCGGTGATGTAGGTCTTTGCTCCCACCGCTTTCAGCATGGGCGTGCTTTTCAGTCCCTTGGCATAGCGCTCGAAGACGCTCGCGATGGAGACCTCGGGCCGGGTGGCCTCGGCGAAGGCGGGGGTGCAGTGGATGCCGTGACCCGGCGCGACCAGCACGTGGCATTTGATCTTGGCATGGTCGATGGAGGGCAGCAGGCTCAGGTCGATGTCCTCGGTCTGGATGTCGCCGGGCAGGTAGAAGACGATGTCCCCGTGCTGGATGCGGATGCCCAGAGAATTTGCGTTCAGCAGATAGTGGGCGGGGGAGTCCTGCTTCGAGCGCGTCGTCACCTGATGGTCGGGGAAGAAGGTCTTGGGAGGCGCGATGACTTCGACGTGCAGGGCTTCGTCCAGTTCGAGAAGATCGCCGGTGTTGGCCGCCTGGTAGGTGCCCCGTTCGATGTACTTGGCACGCAGCTTGTCGTAGTCGGTCACTTCGGTGAGATAGGAGCTGTCGGCATCGCCCTGGTAGGTGAAGCCCGGATCGATCAGTTTCGCGGGCCGGAAATGCTCGTCCAGCCACAGCAGGCCTCCGAAGTGGTCGTAGTGGCCGTGGCTGATGAGCACCCCGTCGATTTTCTCGATGCCCGCCTTTTTCAGGAAGGGGGCGATCCGATCGCGGCCCGCATTGAAGTTCCCCGACCAGCCGTCCGAGGAGAGCTGCACGGGATAGCCGGAGCCGGTGTCGTAGAGAAAGGTCTTCCCCGAAGGCGTCTGCATGACCACCGCCAGCCCCGCGCCCCGTTTGATGTCGGGAATGTCCAGAACCGTGAAAGTGAAGGTGCCCTGTCCCCGGAGCGTCAGGGGTAGGAGGAGGGAGAGGGCGAGAAGGAGGGCGGGGGAGAAGCGGTTCATGGAGGGAACAAGGTTGGTGCGTGCCGGACGGAGGGCAAAGGCGAGATCGAGGGAGTAATGGATGACCAGATTGAACAGGGTCTGGTCTGCGGGTGAACAGGGTCAAGTGCGGGCCATTTTCTTCCGGTGAAATTTTCCTACCACTAATTTTCCTACCCAATACCCCTATTGCACGCGGCTCTGGAAAAGGGGTAGGAAAATTAGTGGTAGGAATATTTTGCTACGCTCTGGCCGGGTTGCGGGGATTGTCGATGTCGTGGAAAACGCCTACCCTCGCCTCCATGAAGTTCCGCCTTCTCCTCCTCGCCGCCTCCGCTTTGCTGATGTCGTCCGCATCGGGGCAGGACGGGCTGCACGTCGTTCTCGAGCCGGGATTCCTCCATCTGCGCAACGCCGGTCCGCGCGAGTGGTCGAGCTTTCCTGAGAAGGCGGACGCCGACCGGCTCAAGGTAGCCTTCGACCTCGACGCGCCGGAGTCCTTCCGCCTGCTCACTTGGCGGCAGGAGGAGACGAAGCAGCCGTGGTCGGTCCAACTGAACGGACGGAAGCTCGCCACGCTTCCCCGCGACCACAACCGCCTGGAGTATGGGATCGAAATCCCGGCAGGGCTGCTGCGGGCGACTGGCAACCTACTCGAAATCGCCACCGCTTCGGAGACGCCCGACGACATCCGCATCGGCGGCCTCGTCCTGCGCGATTCCGTCCAGACGCTGGCCGAGGGCGAACGCGCGGAGCGACTTTTCCAGCAGCGGGGAATGAGGAGGGCGCTCCCGGCGATGACCGCGACCGTGCGCCTCGCGGCCACGGAGGACGGGCAGGCGCTGCCCTGCCGCTTCACCATCCTCGATGCCGAAACCGGCGCGCTCGCCTTCGTCGGGGCAGAGTCGGACGACCGCATCGCGGTGCGCGAGGGCGTCGTCTACGCCTTGGACGGCAAGGCGACCATCCGGCTCGCGGGGGACGCCACGGAGCCGCGCCGCTACCGGATCTACTGCGGGCGGGGATTCGAATACAGCCTCGCCCAGGAGGGGCTCGTCGTCGATGGGGGCGGCGCGGAGGCGAGCCTCTCCTTCACCCTGCGGCGCGAGGTGCCCACGCCGGGGCTGGTGAGCTGCGACCCGCATCTGCATACCTTCGAGTTCGACCGGCACGGGGATTGCAGTCTCGTCGAACAGCTTCTCGTCATCGCCGGCGAAGGCGTCGAGCTTCCGGTCTCCACCGCGCACGACCAGCACATCGACTATCGGGAGGAGGCCGCCCGCATCGGGGCGAGCCGATGGTTCACCCCTGTCGCCGGCTGCGAGGTCACGACGAGCCTCGGCCATTTCAACGCCTTTCCCGTCGATCCCGGCGCTCCGCCCATCGAGCACAAGCTCCGTCCCTGGCCGCAGCTCTTCCGGAACATCTACGCCACGCCGGGCGTCAAGGTCTGCGTCCTGAACCACGGGCACGATCTCCATCTTAAGTTCCGTCCGCTCGACCCGGAGAACTTCGACAGCGCGGGCGGTCTCTTCAAGCACGGCTGGAAGCTGGAGGCGAACGCCATGGAGCTGGTCAACTCCGGGGCGCAGCAGACCGAGCCGATGCGGCTCGTCCGCGACTGGTTCGCCTTGCTCCGCAGCGGGCACCGCCTCGCCGGGATCGGGGCGAGCGACAGCCACACCGTGAACTTCGCCATTCCCGGACAGGCGAGAACCTATCTCGAAGTGCCCGACGCGGCCCCTTCCGCCATCGACGTGGCCGCCGCCGTCGGGTCCATCCTGAAGGGCCGGACTTGGGTCAGCTTCGGCCTGCTCGCACGGCTCGACCTCGCTCCCGACGGCGGAGGCATGACCGTGCAGGTCCTCGGCCCTAGCTGGGCGAGGGCCGAGCGACTGCGGCTCTTCCGCAGCGGCGAGGAGGTCGCGTCGCTCGCGATTCCCGGCGAAGACGCCGTGCGGGCGGGAGTGAAGTTCTCCCGCGAGTTCACGCTCGACGAGTTGGGGGCGAAAGCGGGGGACTTCCTCTGCGCGGTCGCCACGGGGCCGGGCATCGTGGAAGGCTGGTGGCCCATCATGCCGCCCTATCAACCGACCTCGCCCGATTTCGAGCCCTTCGTCATGGGGATCAGTCCGGCGGTGTGGGTGGAGTAGGGGGGCGTCCTCAGTCGATATCCTCCTCCGAGACGAAAAGGTCCGTCGTCTCGTCTTCGAAGCTGGCCCCTTCGTAGGAAAAGTGACATCGGACGAAATGGGGGCAAACCCGCGCCGTCCGTCGGAAGCGAGATCCTGTAGCCGAGCTCATTGAGCTCGGTCGAGCGTTGTTTGGACGTCCGATCCGCGGTCAATGACCGCGGCTACAGAGCTAGCGCGTTTCCCCTCACGGAAACAATTCCATCAACGCATCCGCGAAGAGCTTCATGCCGCGGGCG
>CAYSZN010000045.1:0-11552 GCA_964435425.1 uncultured Akkermansia sp.
GCGAGCTGGTCGCCGTGCTGGTCGGCGGTGGCGGCGACGCGGCCATCCTCGATCATCGGGGCGATCGCGGCGATGTTGTCGAAGCCGGACACCAGCACCTGCCCGGCGCGTCCGGCGGCCTGCACCGCGGCGACGGCTCCGAGCGCCATGTTGTCGTTGCCGCAGAGGATGGCCTTCAGGTCGCTGTGCTCGGAGAGCAGGGCGGAGGCGACGGTGTTGGCCTTGTCCATCTCCCACTGGCCGCTTTGCACGCCGACCAGATCGAGACCGGCGGCCTTCACCGCGTCTTCCGCACCGAGGCGGCGCTGCTGTCCGTTGAAGGCCGTGGGGATGCCTTCGACGATGGCGACCTTGTCCCCGGCTTGCAGCCTCCGGGCCACCGCCTCGCCGACGCGTTTCGCGCCCTCGCGGTTGTCGGGGCCAACGAAGGGGATGGCGAGGCCGGCCTGTGCCAGCACCTCGGCGTCGAGCTTGTTATCGATGTTCACCACCAGCACGCCCGCGTCGGCAGCGCGTTTCAGGACGGGGACGAGAGCCTTCGAATCTGCCGGAGCGATCACGATGGCCTGCACGCCCTGCGCCACCATCTGCTCGACCAGCGAGACCTGCTCGGCGAGGTCCGTCTCGTTGCGAATGCCGTTCACGATCAGATGGTAGTCGCCGGCATGGGCCTCGTGGTGCGCTTTGGCGCCGTCCGTCATGGTGCTGAAAAACTCGTTGGCCAGCGATTTCATCACTAGCGCCACCGTGGGCTTGGAATCGGTTTCCGTCTTCGGCTGGCAGCCGGACACCAGAAGCAGACCCATCGAGAGCAACGGCAAGCGGAGGAATCGGGAGAGAAAGCGCAGAGAGTTCATCGGGGGTGAAGGGGCTATATCATTGCGCAAACGATTGCGCAAGGAGGAGTTGAAGTTTTTTAGTGTTCAGTTTTCAGTATCCAGTGACGGGCCATTCGGATTTCGAGCTTCGGGTTTCGGATTTCAAGCCGGCGACGCGACCGACTTCCTCTCGATGAGCGACATCGGCAAAATGAGCGTGGTCGGCTCGGTCTTCTCTGGAAACTCCGCGAGTAGGTCGAAAAACAAGTTCATGGCGGATGCGCCGAGCGCCTCCATCGGTTGGGCGATGGTGGTGAGGGGAGGGGATATCCATTCCGCCCAGGGCTGCTCGTCGAAGCCGACGAGGGAGAGCTGCTCCGGCACGGAAAGGTCGAGGTCGCGCGCCGCATGAAGGACGCCGAGGGCGAGGAGATTGCCCAGGGCGACGATGGCGGTGGGGCGGTGTGCGGGGGAGCCAGAGAGGAGCCGTCCCGCCGCCTTTCTGGCGGTCCCGGGGGTGTAGTCGCTGCCGACGATCCAGTCGTCCGGGATGCGGAGGCCGCCGTCGGAGGCGGCTTGGCGGAAGCCGCGCAGCCGTTCGGCATTGGTGGAGCTGGCGGGCAGCCCCTGCACACAGCCGATGCGGCGGTGCCCGGCCTCGATGAGATGCCGCACCGCCAGCTCGGCTCCGGCGGCATTGTCCGCCGCCACGCCGGGCACCTTGAGATCGGGAAGCAGGCGATCGACGAGGACGAGCGGCGTGGTGGCGACCAGCGGCTCCAGATGGTCCTGCCGTCCGCCCACCGGAGCGACGATCAAGCCATCGACCCGCCGGTTTTTCATCAACTGGACGTTGCGGGCCTCGACCTCGGTGCTTTCCTCGCTGTCGCAGAGGAGCACGGAATGGTCCCGCGAGCGGGAGGCGTGCTCGACCTGGCGGGCGAGGCCGGCGAAGAAGGGGTTCGAAATATCGGGGATGATCAGCCCCAGCGTCCGGGTGGTGCGCAGGCGCAGGCCCCTCGCGATCTCGTTGAGGACGATGCCCTGCTTTCCCGCTTCGCGGAGGATCCTCTCCTGGGTCGCGGCGCTGATGCGGGCGCTCCCGGCCTTTCCGTTGAGCACCCGGGAGATGGTCGAGACCGAGAATCCCGTCCTGTCCGCAAGTTGTTTGAGCCCCATCAGGGGAATCTTTGGCATGGCCTATCCATGACGGATGCCGGTGACGGGGTCAAGGAGACGAAGTGGATGAGGCAACGCGGCGCGTGCAATTCCTGAAAATAATGCGTGTCTTGCGAACGGGATCGGGGCTAGGCTGTCCAACGCGCCGATGTCCGAGAGCCGCCTTGCCTACAGACCGATGCTGGTGGTTTTCACCGGGGCAATGGCGTTGACCGCCATGGCCCTGAACGGCGTCACCTGGTCGAGGGTGAAGACGAGCATCGAGGATGTGGTGGCGGCCCAGACCGAGCGCGACCGCTGGGAAAGCCTCCTCTCGACGATCAAGGATGCCGAGACGGGGCAGAGGGGATACGTGATCACCGGCGATCCCTCCTATCTCGATCCGTTCGAGTCGGCCAATCTGCGGCTCGCGCAGGATCTTTCCGCGCTGAAGGAGAGCGCCCGCGACAAGCCCGCCGACCTTGCGGAGATCGAGGTGATCTCGGCGACGGTGGTGCAGCGCTTCGATGCGATGAAGGAGGTGCGGGTGGTGCGCGAGCGGGAGGGCTTCGACTCGGCCAGGGCCCTGCTCTCGGAAGGGAGGGGCAAGCGGCTGATGGACGACTTGCGCATGGCCATCGGCGAGCAGATCCGGCGGAGGCAGGAGATCTCGGTGCAGCGCGCGGAGCGTATGGGCGAGGATCTGCGCTGGGGCTACGCGAGTGCGATCGGCGCGGGAGTCGTCGCCTTGGGGTCGGGGCTGGTCGCCTTTCTCCTCCTCCGCGACGCCTTGAGGCACGCCCGCCGCGAGCAGCGCCTCGCCGAGGAGAAGCGCCGCGCGGAAAGCGCGGATCGGGAGAAGAGCGCCTTCCTCGCGACGATGAGCCACGAGATCCGCACTCCGATGAATGCGATCCTGGGGTTCGCGGAGCTGCTCCGCGACCGGCTCGGGGGGGAGAGGGAGCTGAAGTATGTCGACTCCATCCTGGCGGGCGGGCGTTCCCTGCTGCAGCTCATCAACGACATCCTCGACCTTTCCAAGGTCGAGGCGGGCATGCTGGAGCTGAACCCGGAGCCGACCGATCTGCGCTCGACCGCGCATTTCGTGCGGCAGATGTTCCAGCAGCTCGCGGCGCAGCGGGAGATCGAGTTCCGTATCGAGATCGACGAGGAGATCCCGCATTCGCTCCTCCTCGACAGTCTCCGCCTCCGCCAGATCCTCATCAATGTGGTGGGCAATGCTATGAAGTTCACCGAGGCCGGCCATGTCGCCCTGCGCTTCCACGGCGAGCCCGGCGCGGACGACGCGAGCTGCATCCGCCTCGTCATGGAGGTGGAGGACACGGGGCGGGGGATTCCGGCGGACCAGCTCGACTCGGTCTTCCAGCCCTTCGTGCAGGCCGGTGGTCCCGACGAGAAGGCCGGGGTGCCGGGCACCGGTCTCGGCCTTGCCATCGTGCACCGCCTCGTCCGTCTCATGGAAGGAACGGTCTCGGTGACAAGCGAGGTAGGCAGGGGGACCCTCTTCCGTTTCGAGTTTCCCGGGGTCGAAGTCTCCTCGCGCCTGGCCGATTCCTCCGTGGCGCCGGAGGACGAAGGGATCGATTTCGACGATTTCCGGCCTTCGACCCTCCTCGTCGCCGACGACAATCCGACCAATCTGGAGCTGCTCTCGGGGATCTTCGAAGGCTCGCGGCACCGGCTTCTTCTCGCTCCGGATGGAGAGTCGGCCGTGGCCACCGCCTTGCGGGAGTCGCCCGATCTCGTGCTGATGGACGTGCGCATGCCGAAGAAGGACGGATTCGAAGCGCTTGCCGAAATCCGGTCGGAGGGGCGTCTGCGGCTCCTGCCCGTCATCGCCGTGACCGCCTCCAGCCTCGGTAGGGAGGACGACCGTGCCCGGCGCAAATTCGACGGCTATCTGCGGAAGCCCTTCTCCCGTGCCGAGCTCTATGCACAGATCGCGCAGTTCATCCCACTGGCGGACGCGGTGCCCGCCGCGGCTGCGCACGACGGGGCCGTCGCCGATTTCGTCCCGCCCGAGGTGGCCGTCCGATGGCGCAGGCTGGCGGGCATCCTCGACGAAACCGTTGCGGAAGACCATGCGGAGCTGCTCCGCACCATGTCCGTGCCCGGCATCTCGCGCTTCGCGCATCGGCTCCACGGCCTCGCCGACGAGGCGGCCTGCGCCCCCCTCGCCCGCTACGCGGCGGCGCTCGAGTCCGACGCGGCCTCCTTCTCCCCCGATCTGCTGGAGAAAACCCTGAAGCGCTTCCCCGCCGTCGTAGAGTCGATCCGGGTTGCCTCCGCCACCCGACCCGGTCCACCATGAGCTCCGGTACTCCCGTCCAGACTGTCCTCATCGTCGACGACCAGGACCAGAACCTCCAGGTCGTCGGGACGCTCCTCGCCGCGATGGGCTACGCCGTCGTTCCCGCGAACAGCGGCGAGCAGGCGCTGCAGCGGATCGCGGCGCAGCCGCCCGACCTCATCCTCCTCGACATGGTCATGCCGGGGATGGACGGTCTCCAGGTCTGCCGGCAGATCCGCACCCACCCGGAGTGGGACGGCATTCCCGTGGTCTTCCTCTCGGCGGCAGGAGACAAGGATCTCGTCGTCCAGGCCCTCGAGGCGGGAGGAGTCGACTATGTGACGAAACCCTTCAACAAGGCCGAGCTGCTCTCCCGGGTCCGCACCCATCTCGCCCTGAAGGGAGCCCAGGACCGGCTCCGCGAACTGGCCGAGGACAAGGACGAGCTCCTCGGCATCCTCGCCCACGATCTGAAGAACCACCTCGCCGGGATGCGGCTCAGTACCGGCCTCCTCCAAGGCCGCAGCGGAGAGCTGTCGGAACGGTCCGCCGCCCTGGTCTCCAACATCCTCCAGTCCACCGACCGGATGCTCGCCTTCGTGAAGGAGTTTCTCGCGAACCAGAGCGCGGAGCGGCTCCGCGTGGCGCCGCGCTCGCTTCCGCTCGCCGACGAGATCCGGGCCGCGCTCGGTCGCCATCGCGAGGTGGCCGCGGCGAAGGGCATCGTGCTCGCCGAGGATCTCCCGGCTTCCCCCGCGGTCCTCGCCGATCCCGAGGCCCTCGCCCAGATCCTCGACAATCTCGTCGGCAATGCGGTGAAGTTCTCCCCTTCGCCATCCACCATCACCGTCAGCCTGTCCTCCCCCTCCTTCGCCTACGCCTCCTTCGTCGTTGCGGACGAAGGGCCCGGCTTCACGGCAGAGGATCGGGAGAAGCTCTTCCACCGCTACGGGCGCCTCTCCGCCCGCCCGACGGGCGGAGAGCCCTCCACCGGCCTTGGGCTGTCCATTGTGAAGCGCCTCGTCGAGGCGATGGAGGGACGTATCGAGCTGGAGGAGGGCGGAGGTCCGGGCTCGCGCTTCCGCGTCCGCCTTCCCCTGGCCCCCGCCGAGACCTTGTGATCCATTTTCCGCTCCTTTCTATCCCCCAATGGACCTGCTGATCGTAGACGACGAAAAGATCATCCGCGACGCCACCCTCCAGATCGTCGAGGACGCCGGACACTATGCCGAAGTCGCCGCCGACGCCCGTTCCGCCCTCGAGGCCGTGCGCGACAGCGACTACGACGCGGTGCTCCTCGACCTGAACCTGGGCCAGGACAGCGGTCTCGATGTGCTGTCCGAGATCCATCGGAAACGCCCCCATCTCCCTGTCGTCGTCTTCACCGCCGCCGCCACGGTTTCCGCCGCCGTCGAGGCGATGCGGCTCGGCGCCCTCGACTTCCTCGAGAAGCCCTTCACCGTCGAGCAGCTCCACCTCGTCCTCGCGAGGGTGCAGAAGCACCGCTCCCTTGCCGTGAAAGTCGCCGAGCTCCAGACGGAGGTGGCGGGGCAGAGCCCCGAGCCTGTCTTCGAATCGAAGGATCCTCCCATGGTCGAGGCCTTCGACATCCTCTTCCGGGCCGCGCCCACATCCGCCTCCATCCTCATCCTCGGAGAGAGCGGCACCGGAAAGAGCGTCGCCGCCCGCGCCGTCCACCGGCACAGCGACCGGGCCTCCAAGCCCTTCGTCACGGTGAACTGTCCCGGCCTGTCCAAGGACCTGCTCGAGAGCGAGCTCTTCGGCCATGTCAAAGGCTCCTTCACCGGAGCGGTCCGCGACCACTGGGGGAAGGTGAGGGCGGCCGAGGGCGGCACGCTCTTTCTCGACGAGATCGGCGAGCTGCCCCTCGAGATCCAGCCGAAGCTCCTCCGCCTTCTCCAGGACCGGGAGTACGAGAGGCTGGGCGAGAACACGATCCGGCGCTGCGACCTGCGGATTGTCGCGGCGACGAACCGCGACCTCGCGGCCCGCGTCGCCGAGGGAAGCTTCCGGGAGGATCTCTACTACCGTCTCAACGTCATTTCCGTGCGCATGCCCTCGCTACGCGAGCGGCCGGGCGACTTGTCCGGCATGGCGGAGACCTACCTGGGCTTCTTCGCCGGGCAGTGCGGGCGGAAGATCGGAGGCTTCGATGCGGAGACGGCGCGCCTGATCCGCTCGTATCCTTGGCCGGGGAACCTCCGCGAACTGCGCAACGCGATCGAGCGCGCCGTCATTCTCTGTCGCGGGGGAACGATCCGCCCCGGCGATCTTCCCGCCTCCATGAACGGGGGAGAGGGGGCCACGGCAGCGAAGCCGGAAGGCGACGGGGCCATCTGCCAGGTCGGTGATCCGGTGACCCTCGAGGAACTGGAGCGCGCCCACATCCTGAGCGTCGTCGACCGCGCTCCCAGCCTTACGGCCGCCGCCGGGACGCTTGGAATCGACCAAGCGACGCTCTACCGCAAACGGAAGAAGTATGGAGCCGCGGATTGACCACGCGCTGTTCCTCAGACCGCCGGACGGCGGCCTGTGAGCAGCGAGATCACGAAGAGCGCCAGGAAGAGCACGAAGCATACTTTCGCGATCGTGGCGGCGATGCCGGCGAGTCCACCGAAGCCGAGGATGGCGGCGATCACGGCGACGACGAGGAAGGTGATGGTCCAGGTGAGCATGGGGTAGGGTCCTTTCTTTGAGTTGGATTTGGATTGGCGGATGTCCGGTCAACGGATCGGATGCCGTCTCCCTGGAAACGCAATGGGTGTGCCATCGGTCTTTTTAAATTTACAACCATTTATATTTCAATTGGTTGTGATTTCCGTGGCCGCCGCCGTTGTCGCCGTTCGGGAGGGATTTTCGTGCGTTTTGCACGGGAGCAGCCTTGCAAAAGTCCTCCGTCCCTCGTCCCCGGCAGGATCCAGGCCCGGCAGCGGGAAGGTTGGTTTTTGAGGCGGAGCGGAACCGCTAAAAAAAATCCGTATTTCCCTGCATCGTTCGGCCGTCACGACCGTCTCATCTAGTGGAACACACCCTGTGTCGTCAATCCTTGCCCCTTGAGACGATGAAAAAGACCCTCTTCCGACTTTCCGTCCTTGCAATGGCCATGCTGCTTGCGCCCGCAGGGCCTCTTTCCTTCGAAGCCCACGCCCGGGGCAAGCAGAACTTGCAGCGGAACTCCTCGGGGAACCGATCCGCCTCCAACAGTCCCCGCGCCTCCGCTCCCCGGGCCCAGCCGCGCCCCAGCGCCCCCCGTCCTGCCGCCAATCCGCGTCCTCAGCCGCGTTCCGCCGCTCCGAGCCGGCCTGTGGCCGCTCCTCCGCGGAACCGTCCCGCTGCTTCCCCAAGCGTGGTTTCCAGGGGCGTCCCGGCGGCACGCCCGCCCCAGGCCAGCAGGCCCCAGCCTTCCCGTCCGGCGGCGCGCCCGTCCGCGCCTTCCCGCGGCCAGGCCTCCGCGCCCCGCCCGGCACCGAAGCCGGCGGCCAAGCCGTCTCCCTCCGTCGCTTCCCGCGCCAATGGAGGCAATCCGAGGGCCGGTGCGCCCTCCCCACCGAGACCCGCCGCGCGCCCGTCCGCGCCTTCCCGAGGCCAAGCCTCCGCGCCCCGTCCCGCACCGAAGCCGGCGGCCAAGCCATCTCCCTCCGTCGCCTCCCGCGCCACCGGAGGCAATTCGAGAGCCGCTGTCCCGGCTCCTGTTCCAAGGCCGTCGGCCCGGCCGACTCCGAAACCCGCCGCCAAGCCGTCCCCGGCCGTTGCCTCCCGTGCCACCGGAGGGCATCCGCGGGCTGGTGTCTCCGCTCCCGTTCCAAGACCGGCAGCCCGTCCCGCTCCGAAACCGTCCCGTCCCGTCGCCTCGCGGGCGGGCGGAGGATCCGGCGCCTCGCGTGCCGGCGCTCCTCCCATGAGGACCTCCCGTCCGATGGCGCCGTCGGCCCGGGTCGCATCGAACGCCCGTGCCACGGGCGGAGGTGGAGCCGCCGCTGGTGGCGGAGGAAACCGGATGGCGGCGCGTCCTTCGCGCATCACCACGGTCGCGAGCCGTCCATTCTACAACGCCCGCGCCGGCGTCTATGGCGGGGCCGCCGGTGGCGGCGCTTCCGGACCTCACCGGGTCGGCGGTGGATCGGCGGGTGGCGGTGGCTACGGTGTCTGGCGCCACGCGGGACATCACCACCATCCTTCCCACCACGTCCATCATCCCACCTTCTGGCATTCCGTGAACTACGCCTACCGCCCCAGCGTCTGGGGCCATCGTCCCTGGTGGGGCTCGCGCCATTCCCATTCCTGGCACCACGGTTCCTGGAACTACGGCTGGAACAGCCATTGGCACCACCGCTACGCCTACTACCGCCGCCCGGCGCTCTACTATCCTCCCGGCTACCGCGTCCGCTACACGTCCTTCGTGCCATGGGGGCTTGCGAGCTGGACGCTCGGCCGCCTCGCCTACGACACCGGCTACTACAGCTACCACAATCCCTATGTGGTGGCGCCGGTGACGACCAACACCACGGTCATCCGCTATTCCGAGCCGATCACAGTGGTCGCGTCGAACCATCAGCCCTCTTCCGAGGAGCTCGCCGCCACTGCGGCCGAGAAATCCTCCGCCGCGCTGGACCGCGCCCGGGCCGCCTTCGGGGCCGGCGACTACCTCGGCGCCGCCACGGCCACCGAGGAGGCAATCTCGCACACGCCCGGCGATCCCGTGCCGCACGAGTTCCGCGCCCTGACCCTCTTCGCCCTCGGGCGCTACGACGACGCGGCCGGCGTGCTCCACTCCGTGCTCGCCTCGGGGCCGGGATGGGACTGGGAGACCCTCATCGGCAGCTACGGGGATCCCGAGCGCTATACCGGACATCTCCGCAAGCTGGAGGAATACGTCGTCGCGCACCCCGACGCGGCCGCTCCGCACTTCCTGCTCGGCTACCACTACATGGTGGGCGAGAACCTCGCCGAAGCGCATGCGATGTTCGATCGCGTCGCCGTCCTCCAGCCCACCGACTCGGTGGCCCGCCAGCTGAAGTCGCTCCTTGCCGAATCCGCACCCGCCTCCCTCGAGCCGGAGACGGAGCAGGCGCCGGAACCAGTCGAGGCCGACAAGGCCCCGATCGTCGCCGAGTCGCTCCACGGCATCTGGAAAGCGCCTTCGGCCGATGGCAAGGCAGTCACCCTGTCGCTCACGCCGATCGGCACCTTCACTTGGAGCTACGAGGGGGCCGAGAAAGGCGAAGTCCTCAGCGGAGAATGGTCTCTCGATGACGACGGCCTCCTCGTCCTGAAGGACGACGACGTCCAGATGGTCGGCGACATCGCCCTGAACGACGACGGCACTCTCCATTTCCTCCTCGCCGGGAGTCCCGAGGGCGATCCGGGATTGACCTTCAAGAGGGAGTGAGGGGGGGAAGGCAACCCTGTCGCCGCGTCCATCGGGTGCGGTTTGTCTCCCCCAAAGGAGCGGGACTTTCCAAGTCCCGTCCAGCCATAGGGGACTTGGAAAGTCCCCCCCCTTGACCTTTGCAGCGCGTGCCCCCAAGGAACGAGGCTTGCCCAAGCCTCGGCGGAGGATCGGCCGGAGCCATCTGTCACCGCGTCCATCGGGTGCGGGTCGGGTGTCCCTACGACGTTCGACCGAGGCCAACGGCCTCGGCTACAGGACTCCGCCTTCGATGATCCTACCGATCCGCTTTGCTCGACTGGACCACCAGTCAAATGGGTCGGAATCCTTTTCCGCCCCACGGCGTGTTCCATCTCCTCATTCAACGCTTGCGGCTGCCGTCATCGGCAGTGTCGAACTTCGCAGATGGGGGGGCGTCGAATCGACCAAATCCGTGTTGACCGGAACGGTGCGTTCAGGGTAGCCTCCGAGCGGGACACGTCCGCATGCAGGATTTGGAAACGACATCGAAACAAAATCGGCTCGGAGCCATCATCGTTCTCTTGGCTGGGAGCGTTTTGGTTCCCATCTTTGCTTTTGCTGGGCTGATTGCACTGGGTCTCACCAAGGAGGGCGAGGACATCGACAACCCTCGGGCGTTTCCCGATGTATTCCCTCACGCCATCCTTCCGAGCGTTTGGGGTTTCCTGATACTGAATTCGATTCTCCTCATCTGGATATTGAATCGGAGAAATGGATTCAAATGGTGGGCAGCAGCCCTTATCGCTGCTGCATGTCTCGTGCTGTTGCCAATATCTGCCATCCTTGTGGCCATGAGATTGGATCCTGTTCAAGAGCAATGGGCCGACGGATTGCTTCTTGTCCTGATATTCGATGCAATCGCTATAAACGGGATTGTCGTTGGAATCGCTTGGCTGATCGGATTCCTTCTGAGACGACGTAAGGTCCGCGGATGAAGGGCTTCCGGCAGGGGCTGGCCCTGAATTGACCGAAAAGTTCTTGTGCCGCCAGCGGATTTTAAGTTCAATCGTTCGGTCGTCGCGATGTCCCGTGTCCACAACCTCACATGTGCATGAAACTTCCATTTCCGACCTTGCTGGCGACACTCATGCTTGTCCTGACGGAACCTTCACGCCTCTGGGCGCAGAACGAACCGGACCGTAAAAAGGAGACAGCTCTTCCTGCCGAAGGCATAAGACGGGATGCCGCCCTGCAACAGCATTTTTCCCAATTTCAGAGCTTCGACATAGGCCCGCTCGATCGCAAACCCCGGATACAGACCATCACGCTGAATCGCGATCCTTTGCAGATCGAAGGTGCGCGTTACGACGGATTCCGCTTCACCGTCAATCGCGGCTCGGTTGCGGCAGGGGCCGCAGCCCCCGATCTGGTGTGGGCGTTCGTGCCGCCCCTCAACTATCATTCCTGGTATATCGTTCCCAAAAACGGCGACATGCGTGGGTTTGAGCGTTTTTTCCGAGTCGAGCGCAGCATTCTTCCTGATTTCGACGGACGGGAACCTTGGGAGGCGTCCCGGGTATTCCTGCAAATGTTGCCCGGTGACTATCTGGAGGATGGGCAGGAGTATCTCATCTGGTTCCGGTTCAGAGATGACAAGGCTGCCGAGATGAGCTTGATGCTGGGCTTCGCCCATTTGGAAAGTCCGGATAGATTCAGTATCGCCGAAGCTCTCGGGCTGAGGCAGCAGTGAGGGGGGCGTAGGAAGGTTCTCGCAGCCTCTCCAGTTGCCGGGGCCGGTCGGGAAGCTGTTTCAGCCGGATCGCACGGCTTCCTAGGAAAGGTCGGGCATTCATCGTCTCCGTCTGGAGTCCTTCGCAGGAGGGCAACCCATTCC
>CAYSZN010000046.1:0-11535 GCA_964435425.1 uncultured Akkermansia sp.
ACCATTGCACATCATATAATTTGTACAAGTAATATTTATGAGATGACCTCTAGTCGAGGTCGGCAGTAAAAAAATAAAAAGTAGGTTTCCGCGCGTGGGAAACGAAGATTTTAATGACTATCTATTTGCTGTTATACACGAAGATGGAATTATCAGTTTTGGAGGAGAGGATGCTGACGGCATGCTTTTACCGGATAACTATGTCTGCTATACGCATGAGGGAGAAGTTATCGAGAAAATAACTTCTTTCGAGAGGGATACTGGCAAATGGAACACATCTAAATTCAAGCAAAGACTATCCGTTCTTTTAGGTGTCCCCCCTTCTTTTTTTGAACCCGATTTTTACAGTGTTGCCGTTTCAAATGATGGCGCTTACAAAAGCGATGAATCAACGGCTGACAAGGCTTTTTCATTTTTTCAATCAATAATTTACAACAACAGTAGTTGCGATTTCATCGTTAAACTAGATTCTCCACAAGCCCTCTGGATATCGGATTTACCGGGAGATAACAAAATAATTGAGTTAAAGGGTTCTCAAGTCAGAACAAATAATTATATTGCAGCAGCCTCGGAGAACTCTCGGTTTATCTCCTGGAGCCCCGAAAGCTTTCTCAATAAATATCAAGTAAATCAACCGTTCTATTTCGACTTATCCCAAATTGAATGGAATCCTGTTTCTCTGCCCGAATTTACCAGTATCCTGAGCGCCCGTTTTATTTCAGATGATACCGTTTCATTAATTTTGGGAAAATATGTTCCTCCACCCGATCCAAAGGAGATTTCTCTTCCGCAACTTCAAATCGGTCGTACGGTTGCCAATTATGGAGACCAGCCTGCTGAAGTTGACTTTCTTGGGTTTTTGCACGGAGTTTATGACTACGGAATCGATTATGGATTTTTCGGAGGGGGCGCACTTCAGTATTGTAGAGAATTGCTGTCATATGAAACGGATGAAGAAATTCGCAAACAACTTCTCCTATGGGAAAAATCTGACTCAACTTCATTAAGTAATGCTTTCTTCCATTCCGAACGAATGTGTCTGCTCGATCAGGGGCGGGCCATTTCTTGGGATCAAATTGGAAATAACTTAATAACTGTTAGTGATTCCAATAACGCAATAAAGATCTTTGCCCCAATGGATGGGGATGAATGTGTTAGCGTGCGCGTTTTAAATGGATTTGTATTAATTATTACGTTGTTTGGAATCTACTCACTCGATCTGGAAACGCTGGAACCCATAGATTCATATCGCTTTCCAATCGACAACCGTCTTGCTCGCTATTCAGCAGTTCGGGAGGTTGTTTCTCTTTCGACAGATAAATCGGAGATTTACTGTGTTGCGGAGAATGGAGCAATTCAGGTCATTCAAATGTCCGGTGAGGGAAAATTTTCCTGGCTTGTTGATATTCTGCGACAGGTTGACGGATCTCCTGTTTTATCCTATCCTGATAATTATTATCTTCGTTTGTCCCAGACCACAGAGGGGCTTCACTTTTCTGATGGAACGAGGACTTTTCCCTTTGAGCAGTTTGACCTGCGCCTGAATCGTCCGGACATCGTTCTTGAGCGTCTCGGGGCACCCGAGGAGGCGGTTGCAATTGCAAAGCACCTACGTGAGAAGCGCCTTATACGCACGGGAGTTACCGAGGAGATGCTCAAACCCGACTTCCACCTGCCGGATGTCGCGATCGTCGGTGAGTTGCCCATAAATACAGAAATCCGGCAAATCGAGGTGGCTATCAGCGCTACAGACTCTAGGCATCCCCTGGAACGTCTTCGGGTATATGTAAACAACGTGCCAATCAATGGCCGCGAAGGGGAATCTCTCCGTCATTTGGATGTTCAATCCCTTGATCGCAAAATCCCGATCAAGCTCGCTTCGGGTCGCAACAAGATCCAAATATCTGTCCTGAATTCTGCCGGCGCTGAATCCCTTTACGCCACTGCCGAGATCAACTGCATGGCGAATCGTCCCAACCCCACGCTTTATGCAGTGGCTCTGGGTGTGTCTCAATATGAAAACTCCCAGTGGAACCTGAAGTATGCTGCCAAAGATGCCAAAGATGTTCTTGCCCAGCTAAGGACTCGATCAAGCCCCGGCTATAAAGAAGTCCAAGCGCTGCTTCTAGTCGACAGCGAGGTAACCAAGGAAAGTCTTGGGAAAATCCGGGAATTTCTGGGCCAATCGACCATTGATGATACGGTTTTGATGTTCGTGGCCGGTCACGGTCTCCTTGATGACAAATATGATTACTTTTTTGCTACGACTGATATCGATTTTGATAACCCCGCCGACAGGGGCATTACCTTCGAGGAGTTCGATGATATTTTAGCCGATTTGCCCAGCCTGAAAAAATCATTGTTTATTGATACCTGTCACGCAGGAGAACTTGATGAAGAGGAAAAGAAGATGCTTGCTTCAGCGGGTGGAGTGGCTGCAGTCGGACTTCCCGCAGGACAATGGCATGACAGGATTCAAAGTTTTTTTGCAGACCTCCGAAGGGGAAGCGGTTCAACGATTTTAAGTTCCTCTGCTGGTGCCGAGTACGCATTCGAGAGCAGCGAACAGCAGAATGGTCTTTTCACCTACGCTGTTCTTGAGGCGCTGGGAGGAGAGCAAGAAGCTGATGCCAACGGCGACGGCAAGATTACCATTTCTGAGTTAGCCAAATATGTAAAACCCCGCGTTGCTGAGCTAACTAACAACAAACAGACTCCAAATGTTCGCCGTGTCAATTTGGAGGGTGACTTTGCAATTACGACTGTCAAATAATTGGCTCTCTTTCAGATTCGCAGCGGAAGCTGGGTGACGAGCCCCCGGGGCAACGGGGACAGGCAATCCGCCCAATCCAGGAGACACCCTTATGTCGTCGATCAGCCCCTGCCATGTGCGCTGCGGCAAAATCCGCGATTTCGGTTTCCGGCGCGGAGGATGGTTCCGGAGTCATCGCCCATAGTGACGCTCCATCGCCTCGCGCAGATCGAGGATTTCGATCTTTGCTCCCGGAAGAATCAAGGAGCTTTCGTTCTCCAACTGCCGGGCTGTCACCTCGCCACGAGCCAGCCGCCGCGCGTCGCGCATCCGGACGCGGCGCTTGTCGCGCTGCAACGCCTCAAAGCTGACTGTCCTCGATTTCAAGCTCGTAACGCTACCCCCTGCCCGTCTCCGGGTCAAGCTGGCGTATGGATCACCATCGACGCAAACGGGACTTGGAAAGTCCTGCTCCTTGGGTTGCAGGAAATTTCTAGCCGTAGTTCAAAACTCGATCCCCTCGTAGACTTCGGAGAGAGGAAGATCGATCCCGATCTCGGGAAGAGGCACGACGGCGTCAGTCCCCACATAGTCCTCGCGGAAAAACCCACCCGAGGGTCCGCGACGATGGACGGTCGCATGGACGATGTCGGATTCGACAAAGATCAGGGCCTTGAGCGTCGGGATGGCGAGATAGGCCTCGAGCTTTTCGGTGAGATCGATGCGCCGGGTCGAATCGCTGAGCACCTCGACGATGACGACGGGGCGGTCCTGCCAAGTCTCGGAGTCCTTGCGCAGCTCGCACACGACCATCGCGTCGGGGTAGTAGAACCGGGTCTGGCCCGGCAGCTCGATGCGGACTTTCAGATCGCTGTTGAAGGCACGGCAAGGCTTTCCTCGAAGCGTCGACGTCAAGGCGGCTGTGACGTTGGTGCTAAGGGCGGAATGGCGGCTCGTCCCACCAGCCATCGCATGGACTTGGCCGCCGAGGTATTCGTGTTTCACCTCGGAGATCCATTCACCTTCGAGATAGTCCTCCACGGAGATGGCTTCGGGCTTGGGAAGTGCGCTCATTGCTGCCGGAACATACCGCAAACCTCGCCGCAGGACAAGTTGGCTCAGAACGGATCGTAGGGACTTAGGCTGATCGGCCGGGTCGCCGTCGCCGCCCATGCCACTGCTTTCGGGGAGTTGGCGTCGTTCCCGTAGGGCGAGAAGAGGAAGCTTGTGTCCGCGCAGGTCACCATCGCCCATCCCCCCGCCACTCCCGCAAAGAGGGATCGTCCCGCGCCTTGAAAGGGTGCGGAGGTAGTGGAAAGGTCGCCCTCGCGGAGGCGTCCGAGACGCCTCGCCGCCCTACCGGACCCATGAAAGCCACGGCCCTGACCCTCCTCGTCCTCGTGTTCTACGCCCTCCATCAGGATGTGTGGAACTGGGACCGGGCCGAGCCGCTGCTCTTCGGCTTCCTGCCCATCGGCCTGACCTACCACGCCGTCTACACGCTCTGCGCCGCCGGTCTCCTCGCCCTGCTCGTGAAGTTCGCCTGGCCCTCCGGTCTCGAACCCGACGAGGACGGCGCCTCCGCCGAACGGAAGGAGGAATCGCGATGATCCCCGCCATCGTCGTCTTTCTCTACCTCGCCGCCATCCTCTACGTGGGCGTCTTCGCCTTCCGCCGGGGGAAGAACACGAGCGAGGACTTCTTCGTCGCAGGCCGCTCCCTCGGCCCGTGGGTCTTCCTCCTGACCGTCTTCGGGACGAACATGACCGCCTTCGCCATCCTCGGCAGCAGCGGCCTCGCCTACCAGCGCGGCATCGGGGTCTACGGGCTGATGGCCTCCTCCTCGGCCCTCGTCATCCCCCTTTGTCTCCTCTTCATCGGCACGAAGCTCTGGAGCGTGGGCAAGAAATACGGACACATGACCCAGGTGCAGTATTTCCGCGACCGATGGGAATGCGACGGCATCGGCACCTTCCTCTTCGCCCTCACCGCCCTGATGATGATTCCCTATCTCGTCATCGGCATCATGGGCGGCGGGCAGACGCTCGAGGCCATCAGCGGCGGGCTCGTCCCCTACTGGTTCGGCGGGGGGCTCGTCGCCCTCGTCGTGATGGCCTACGTCTTCTTCGGCGGGATGCGCGGCGTCGCCTGGGTGAACGCCTTCCAGACGACGATGTTCCTCCTCTTCGGCGGCATCGCCTTCTTCCTCATCGCGCGGAACCTCGGCGGATTCGACAAGATCGTCGGCGAGATCCTCGCCGATCCGGGCAAGGCCCCCCTCCTCACGCGGCAGCGCATCAGCCCCGAGGAGTTCTTCAGCTACTCCTTCATCCCTCTCTCCTCGATCATGTTCCCGCATATGGCGATCATGTGCATGACGGCGAAGTCCGTCGTCTCCTTCAAGAAGACCGTCGTCTGGTATCCGGTCTGCATTCTCCTCATCTGGCTGCCCAGCGTCTTCCTCGGCGTGGTCGCGGCGCACCAGTTCCCGGGGCTGCGGCCGGGGGAATCCGACGACGTGCTCCTGCGCATGCTCTCGGCAAACACCCACATCATCATCGCCGGCGTCCTCGGCGCGGCGATCATGGCCTGCGTCATGGCCACGGACAGCCAGATCATGGCGCTCTGCACCATGTTCACCACCGACGTCGTCTCGCACTATGGCGGCGACCGCATCGGCGAATCCCGACGCATCCTCGCGGGCCGCGCCTTCGCCGTGCTCTTCACGGTGATCGGCTATGTCCTAGCCCTTTCGCTGAAGGACATCAAATCCATCTTCGACCTCGCCGTGCGCTTCGGCTTCTCCGGCTTCTCGGCCCTCGCGCCGGTGATGCTCGCCGCGCTCTACTGGCGGCGCAGCACAAAATGGGGCGCCTTCGCCGCCGCCGCCTGGGTCGTCGTCGTCACGGCGGCGCTCTGGTGGATGCAGGAAGCCTCCGCCGGCATCGCCCCCAAGCCCGGACAGCCGCCCGTGCCGATCTTCCCCGCCCTCGGCGACCTCTTCCTGCGCACTCCCGGCGGGGTCACCGTCCACGGCTTCAATCCCGTGATGCCGCTCTGCTTCGGGTCGGTCCTGCTCGTCGTCGTCGTCTCGCTCCTGACCTGCCCGCCCGGACGCGAGACGATCCGCAAATACTTCCCCGCAAACGCGGAAAATCGAGCTTGATGCCCGGCCCTTCCGGGCTTGCCTTCCCCTTGTGACCGGAAGCCTCCAGCCCTCCTCCCTCCACGACCTCGACCTGCCCGCCCTGCGCGAGGCGCTCGCGGGCGACGGCATCAATCCGCACCACGCCGCCGCGCTCTGGCGCGCCCTGCACCGCGAGGGGGCGACGGATCTGGCCGCGTGCGATTTCCTGCCGCCCCTGCGGCGCTGGATCGACGAAACGGTCGGCGAGGGAAAGGACTGGTTTCTCGACATGCCCGAACCCGTCGACGACATTCCCAGCAGCGACGGGCTGACGCGAAAATTCCTCCTCCGCCTCCGCGACGGGCAGACCATCGAGACCGTGCTGATGGGCTACGAGGGACGCCACACCGTCTGCCTCAGCACCCAGGCCGGCTGCGCGATGGGCTGCGTCTTCTGCGCGACCGGGCAGATGGGCTTTGTCCGCCACCTCCGCCCCGGCGAGATCGTCGCGCAGGTCCATCACGCGAGGCGAGTCCTCCGCCAGATCGACCCCACGAAACGCGTCCGCAACCTCGTCCTCATGGGCATGGGCGAGCCGCTCCACAACTACGACTCGGTGATGCGCGCCCTCGGCATCGTCTCCGACACCCGAGGAGCCGCCATCGGTCCCGCCCGCATCGCCATCAGCACCGTCGGCGTGGTCCCCGCCATCCGTCGGCTCGCCGAGGAAGGGCGCCCCTACCGTCTCGCGGTGAGCCTGCACGGTTCCAGCGAGGAGGAGCGCTCCGCCCTCGTCCCGGCCTCGAAGCGCTGGTCCCTCACCGAACTGATCGAGGCCTGCCGTAACTATGGCCGCGCCACGGGGGAACGCATCTTCTTCGAGTGGACCCTGATCGAGGGAAAGAACGACTCGCCCGAGACCGCACATCGCCTCGCCGCCCTGCTCGCCGGGATGGACGCGCACGTGAACCTGATCCCGCTGAACCCGACCGGCGGCTTCGACGGTGTCGAGAGCCACAACGACGACGCGCTGAAGTTCCAGGCCGTGCTCCGGGCCGCCGGTTTTCCCTGCACCTTCCGCCAGCGCCGCGGCATCGACGTGGCGGCGGGCTGCGGGATGCTACGGGCGGCAAAACGGGAGCGGCACGTTGAAAAAGTGGGAGTGGAGGGGTAGACTGCCCCTATGTCAGCGGCGGTCTCACAACTTCTTCCAAGCTCGGAGGCGATGACCTTCGAGGAATATCTCGTCTGGGAAGAAGAGCAGGAGGAGCGGCACGAATATATCAACGGCCAAGTCCAAGCGATGGCCGGGGCAAGCGACTCGCACGAACTGGTGTCAGGCAATCTTTTTGCCGCCATCCACAACCACCTTCGCGGCAAGGGTTGCAGAGTCTACAAGGGCGATATGAAGCTTCGCTACCGGGCCGGGAGCGTCGATCTCTCCTACTATCCCGACGTGATGGTCACCTGCGACCCTGCCGATTCGCACCCGAGCTACAAGGCGCGCCCCAAGTTCCTCGCCGAAGTGATGACCCGCTTCAAGCAGGACCATTTCGAGAAGCTCTTCATCTACCAGCAAATCGAGAGCCTCGAGGAGTATCTGATCGTCGGCCAGGATTCCGCCGAGCCCGTCGCGTGGCTCTATCGCCGCGAGACCGGCTGGACCATGCCCGAACCCATCGCCTCGGGCGAAATCGAACTCGCAAGCCTCGACCTGCGGTTGTCCCTTGAGGACCTCCACCGCAGTTGAGGTGATTCTTGTCAGGCGAAGAAAACCATGCCCCTCCCCTCCATCCTCGCCGAGCGCTTCGACCGCTCCTTCGCCCTCTATCGCGACTTGATCGATGCCATCGACGAGGAGGTGCTCGCTTCGAAGCTTCCGGGCCTTCCCTCGAACACGGTGGGCTTGCAACTGTGGTGCGTGGTCGGCGCCCGGGAGAGCTTCGCCTTGGCCATCCAAGCAAACGAATGGGCGGGCTTCTCCTGCTCCCTCGATTCGGTCACCAGGAAAACGCCGGTTGCCGATGCGCTGCACCGTTCCGCCGAAGGTGTGTCGGAGGTCTTGGGTGCGATCGATTCCTTCACGGAAGTCCAGAACCGGCTCATCGTCGATCTGCTCGAGCACGAGGCCGCCCACCAAGGTCAACTGATCCGCTATCTCTACGGCCTGCGGCTCGCGATTCCCGAGAGCTGGAAGGCGCGCTACGCCTTGGGATAGAGGAGCACCCGCGCTCCTCCCCTTCACTTCCGCCGGAAGATCGCGACGTGGCGGTCCATCGACTTGCCCGGCGTGGCGAGCGCTCTGGTCTCCTCGTTGAATTCGCTGCCGATCAGCTCGCCGCCGAGACGCTGGATCGCTTCGAGGGCGAGGGCGTGCTCCTTGTCGAAGTAGCTGGTGATGACGAGGCGTCCCTCCTCGCCGAGCTTGGAGAGAGCGTGGTCGAAGATCTCCTCCCAGTCGCGGGCGCCGTTCCAGTAGTTCTGGTGGCGGAGGAAGACGAGGTCGAAGTCCTCGCCCAGTTCGGCGTGGTCGCGGAGCTTGGTCGCATCGCCGACGAGAAACTCGAACTCGCGCCCTCCGCGTCCGTCCTCGGGACCGCGCCGTTTCCCGAACTTCCGTGCCGCGTCGGCGATCTCGCGGGCACGCACGTCGATGCCGGTCAGCTTGGCCGAGGCCGCCTCGCCGCCCTTGAGCTCGGCGGCGAAATCGGAGAGCACCTCGGCCTCGCGGCAGTCGCCGCAGGCGAGATCGAGGACGCGGGCCTCGACCGCGGCGGCGGAGCCCCCTTCGAGCCGGCGCTTCACCGCCTCGAGATCGCGGCCCGCGACCTTGCGCAGCATCTTCCGCAGGCGCTTCAGGTCGTCTTCGTTGGCGGCTTGGACCTTCTCGGACATTGCGGGCGGTCACTGCGCTTGGTGATGGGCCTGGTAATGCTCGCGCAGCAGATCGCGGCCGAAGTCGCCGTCGAAGTCGCGCCAGACGGCGTGGACGTGGTTCGCCCCGTTCTGGGTGTTCGCGTATTCGAGGAGGAAGGTCGGACCCTGCGCCCGGTAGTAGTGCGGCTGGCCTTTCTCGATGCTGCCGAACCAGGCGAAGACGACCTTGTCGATGCCCGCCTTCTCGATGGCGGCGAGCTCATCGTCGGCGACGTCGGGCTTGAGGCGGCGGATGTAGACCTCCATCAGCTCGCGCAGGTTCTGCTGCTGCTCGGGCTTGAGATCGGCGAAGGCGATGCCCTCGCCTCCGAGCGGACCGACGGTCTTTTCGGCAGCGGTGAGGATGTCCTCGATCGCCTCGGCAGCGACCACGGCCTTGCCTTTCTGCGCCTCGTCGAGGGATTGCACAAGGGCGCGGGCCACGTCCTCCTCGCCGGCGAGGACGCGCAATCCGGCACGAGGCCCCTGGCGGACTTCGCCGGGATTCGAGGCGAAGAAGTTCGGCGTGCCCGAGACGACCTTGCCATCGACCACGGTGAAGTTCATCGCGAGGTGGTGCCCCTCGAAGCGCCAGCCCCAGGCCTTCGCTCCCGGTTCGCCGAAGATGGTGACGTAGTATCTCTCGGTGTCGCGGCGCGGCGACTGGTTCTCCAGCTCCCAGAGAACCTGCTCGAGGCTCATGATCTCCAGCGCAGTGGTGTAGCCGCGATGGCTCAGGCCGGTGCTGAGGAGGGCGTAGGCGAGGTGCCGCTGGTCGGGACGCATCTCCTTGATCGTGACGCCCTTTCTCATGCCTTCGCCCTCGAAGGGTCTGGGGACGAAATGCCAGTTCTCGCGCTCGGCGTCCGTCATCTCGTAGACAGCCTGCGTCTTCTGCTCGTCGGTGAGGCTGGCGAGCCAGACCTTCGCCGCCTCGGCCATCTCGGCGGCGGATTCGTGCGAGCGGACGACCGCCGGGGACAGGAGCGCCGCGCAGGCGGCGAGGGGGAGAAGTCGGGAGATGCGTTTCATGTTGGCAGGAAGTTTGACGGGGAAAGAAGGGAGGGCAAGGGCGCAATCAACTGAGGAGAAGGGATGGGACTGCTGATTTTCGCTGATCGACGCTGATTTTTTTGAGGGATAGCGTTGTTTTTCCCGTAACCACCGGCCACGCTCCACCGTCTCTCCTTCGGAAACATCCAATCAGAACATCAGCGTAGATCAGCCAAATCAGCGGTCCAAATAAATCAGCGGTCGCCATCGAGCCCTGCTTGCTCACCATGTTCTTTTTCGATACAACGCGGGCGACGCCGACGGTGGAAAGGGAGATACCAGAATCCGAATGGGTGGCCCGGGCCGCAAAGGGGGACGAGGAGGCCTTCGTCCGCCTCGCTGCGGCCTATCGTCCCCGCATTTGGGCGACGGCCTCGCGCTTCGCCCGCTCGCGGCCCGAGCTGGAGGACCTCGTGCAGGATCTCCTCGTGAAGCTCTGGCGTGGCCTGCCGGGCTACCGGGGGCGCTCGCCCTTCGAGCACTGGGTCATGACCGTCACGGTGCGGGGCTGCTACGACTTCCTCCGTTCCCAGCGCCGCCGCCGCGAAAGCGAGAGGCTCGTCGATCCGATGGAGCGGCGCGAGGATCCCGATCCGGGCGACGAACGCGCCCGCGCCCGCCGCGAGGCCTGGGAGACGGTGCGGCTCCTCCTCG
Source organism: uncultured Akkermansia sp. (assembly GCA_964435425.1). GTDB lineage: Bacteria > Verrucomicrobiota > Verrucomicrobiia > Verrucomicrobiales > DEV007 > Arctic95D-9. The sequence continues at coordinate 10,503 of CAYSZN010000046.1, forward strand.
AACGCCTCGACCCGAAGGACCGCCTCGTCATCACCCTGCTCGACCTCGAGGAGCGCGGGGTGCGCGAAACCGCCTCCCTCACCGGCTGGAGCGAGGCGAATGTGAAAGTCAGGGCCCACCGCGCCCGGAAGAAAATGCGGGACCATTTCCACGAACTCGGACTCGACCCATGAACCCCGACGGACATCCCCTCGACCGCCTCCTCGCCGAGGCGCGTCTCCATCTCCCCTTCACCGAAGACGGAGAGCCTTCCGACTTCGGATTCGAGACGCGTCTGCGCGCCGCCCTCGCCGCGAGCGCCTCCGGCGGCCTCGCCGACTGCCTCGCGAGCCTCTCGTGGCGCTTCTCCGCCGCCTGCCTGCCCCTCGCCCTCGCCGCCGCCATCTTCCTCGCCACGAACCACCGCCACGCCCTCCCCGACGGCGTCGGAGGACTCGTCACGCAATGGGCGGAGCTGCTCCCCTTCGGCATCTGACCCGCGCTCCCCATGGAACGGAAAACGAAATTCAAAGCCGGCTGCGGTCTGCTCGCGGTCTTCGGAGCGGGCTTCCTCTGCGGGGCCGTGTCCCTGTTTTTATTCTTTGTCAGGGTCACTCCCCTCAGCGAGGGCTGGCGCGACCAGGAGTCGAAGGAGTTCGTCACCAAGCACCTTGCCAACCAGCTCCAGCTCGACGAGGCGCAGCTCGAACAGGCGCGCCCGCTCATCCACGCGGCCCTCGACGAGCGCTACGAGCGGCGCAAGGCCTACGTGAAGGAGGACATCGCGCTGACCGGCAAAGCCCTCTCCAAAATCCTGCCCCTCCTGACCGAACCACAGAAAGAAAAGGCCCACCAAGTGTTCCAACGATGGAAGAAAGGCAAGGAGCGCTTCACGGGGGTGGAGGAATAGTTTGTAGCTGAGGGTTGATAGGCGGAATCAACGAGTTGCCGCCGATGCGGCAACTCACTCTTTTGATAAGCCCACACTCCGGCGCAAGCCGCTGACTTCAACCTATCAACTATCAACCCTCAACTCTCAACCAAACTACAGTCC
>CAYSZN010000047.1:0-5162 GCA_964435425.1 uncultured Akkermansia sp.
GAGATGCTCAACGTGCGCATGAAATCGAATGCGGAGAGACGCGCTCTCGCCGCGGCGGACAAGGCGACGCATTGAGCCTAAACCAGAGTTGATAGTTGATAGCCGGTAGTTGATAGGCCGGAAATGAGCGGCTTGCGCCGAAATCCAGGCTCACCCAAATCAACTCCCGACGGACTCCCGGATCTCGCAGAGATTCCGGCATCCCGCCAGGGCCATGGTCATCTCCAACTCGGTGCGAAGGATTTTCAGGACATGGCACACGCCGACCGCCCCGGCCACGGCCAGGCCATGGACGATGGGCCGTCCGACCATCACGGCATCCGCCCCGCGCGAGATCGCCTTGAAGACGTCCGAACCCCGGCGGATACCTCCGTCCATCAGCACTGGCACCCGACCCGCGACCTGACGCGCCACGGCCGGCAGGGCTTCGATCGTGGGCGGCACCGTGTCGAGCGTCCGCCCACCGTGGTTGGAGACGACGATACCATCCACCCCCGCCGCCAGCGCGGGTTCGATGTCACCGGGGTGGAGAATGCCCTTCAGCAGAACCGGCAGGCGGGTGTGCGACCGCAACCAGCCGAGGTCTTTCCATGTCGGCGCCCGGTCCAGCAGCTCGCTCCCAAATACCCGGTCCGCCGAGGGCTGGGGAGCCATGCTGCGCAGATTCACCGCCTCGATGCCCGGCGGGAGCTCGAAACCGGCGCGGCGTTCGCGGTTGCGGAGTCCGTTCAACGGCGCATCCGCCGTGACGACGAGCGCCCCATAGCCCGCCGCCTCGACGCGGCGGACCAGCTCGAGTGTGAACTCCCGGTCGTGCTGGATGTAGAGCTGGAACCAAAGCGGCGCCATCGCATGGACGGCGACCGCCTCCACCGTGCAGGTCGCCGAGGTGCTCACCACCATGCCGGCCTCCATCGCGGACGCTCCCAGCGCGGTGGCCAGTTCGCCGTCGGGGTGAAACAGCCGATGCCACGCCGTCGGAGCGATCCAGATGGGGTGAGGAAACTCGTGACCGAACAAGGACAGCCGGGTATGGGCGCCGCCCATGTCCCGCAGCAGGCGGGGAAGGATGCGGATCCGCGCGAAGGCCTCCCGATTCTCCCGCAGGGTCACCTCGTCGGCCGCGCCACCAGAGAGATATGCCCAGGCAGAGTCCTCGATCCTTTCCCGCGCCAATCGTTCGTAGTCGTCCACGGAGATCACGTCGGGCGGGATGGCGGAAAGAGGCGGAAGGGGCATGTCGGATGGCACTAACTGCCAGGAAAGGGCATTTTCAACCTCCAGGCCTCGTCCCCCGCAGAGGTAATCTCCCCATTTCTGTCTTTGGAAAGCAGAGAGCTCGTTTCGATGTTAGCATCACATCATGAGCGATTCCTCCCCCACCCTGCACGACCTCGCCCGCGCGGCCGGGGTTTCCGCCATGACCGTTTCCCGGGCATTGCGCGGGCAGCCCCGGGTGGCGGAGGCGACGCGGCAGCGCATCCTCGCCCTCGCGGCGGAGATGGACTACCGCCCCGATCCCGATCTCGCCCGCCTCATGCACCGCGTGCGGTCCCGGAAGGCCGTCCGCTTCCGGGCCGTCGTCGCGGTGATCCGCGAATGGGTGCCCGACGACGACCTCCTCGGCCCCTCCTACCAATACGTGCCGCTCGAGCCGATCCGCGAGCGGGCTCGCGGCCACGGCTACGAAGTCGAGGAGTTCTGGCTGGGACGCGACGGCCTGACGCCGAAACGCCTCGGGAACATCCTCCGAGCCCGCGGAATCGAGGCCGTGATCGTCTCGCCGCAGAGCTCCCGGCTCCTCTGCGCCGAGATCGACTACTCGCCCTTTGCCTCCGTCGTCTTCGGCTACGCCATGCGCGAACCGGCCCTGCACATGTGCGCGGGCAACATGATCCTCGGCATCCAGACGGCGGCCGAAGAGCTCAGCGCCCTCGGCTACCGCCGCATCGGCGTCGCGGTGACGAAGTGGATCGTGGACCGCTCGCAGTTCGGCTACAGCGGCGGCCTCTTCCATTTCCAGCAAGGCGTCGCCCCGGAGGACCGCGTGCCCCTGCTCCTTCTGCCGCACAACCGCATCGAACGCGGCTTCGCCGCATTCGCCGGCTGGATGAAGGAGCACCGCCCCGATGCCGTCGTCTCCTTCGACACCCACGCACCGGGATGGCTGGAACGGCTCGGGCTGCGGATACCGGAGGACGTCGGCTTCGTCGTCCACGACTGGACGCCCGCGATGGAACTCTACGCCGGAATCTACCAGCGCCGCGACCACCTCGCCGCCTCGGCGGTCGACCTCGTCGTGACCCAGCTCTCCCAGCACGAGCGGGGCGTGCCTCTGGTCCCGCGGCAGATCATGATCCCTCCGCAATGGATCCCTGGCCCCAGTGTGTGCGGGAGGGGCTACGGAACCTGATCCGAATGGCATGGGCCAAGGCCTGTTTTCGGCGAAACAAGGACCGCACTCCGTCTTGGCGCGAAGCATGGTGGGAACGCGCCGTCAGGGCGTCCGCGAGGCATATACCGCTGCCGACGAGATTACAATCCGTCCTTCGGCGGGCCGATCGCCGCTTCCTCCGGCGGCGTTTTCTCCGTTTTCTTCCGGACCGGCATTCCCGCAGGATCCATGAGCTGCGCCGTGACGAAGACGAGGCGATTCCTGCCATCCGGGTTCTTTTCGGCCACGACAACTGTGATGCCATCCCAGACCGTGGCGCTCACCGTCGGCTTCAAGACCGGCGAATTCCCATCCCAGAGAGCCTTTCCGTGCTCCGGCAGGAACAGATCGAGGTCGAGGGTGAACTCGTCCGCCCCGAGCACGGGCACCACACCATAGCGCCGCTGTTCCGCCTGGGTGATGACTGGCTGCCTCGAACGGGCCATGACCGAGGGAAGCGAGTGAAACTCGATCTCCTTCATCTGCGACAGCCACCGGACGAGCATCTGGAATTCAGAATCGGTGAGCGCACCCGCCATCCGAACCCTGCGCTTCGCCCGCCCCTCCTCCATGGACTTCGGTGGACGGGCCAGCTCTTCCTTGAACGATTCGTAGGAACCGAACGAATAGCCCTGCCCCGCTTGATCTCCATCCGGGAACTCGAAAAGCCCCAGAAGCTTGGCCTCGATTTCAGGATCGCCGGGCGTCCAGCCGGAATGCTTCTTCATCCATTCCGACAGCTCCCCTTGAAAGCCCGCCTCGCGAACCGACACGTAGATTTGCTTTTCGACCTTGGCCACGGTGGACTCGATGTAGGCCTCGACCAGCTCCAGTTGCCCTTGCGTGTTCCGCACGGTGAGCTGGCTGGTTTTCGGGTTGTAGATTGCGGAGCCCCCCGCCGGAAACACGATCCCCGCCCTTTCCAGAACGGCTTTCGCCGCGAGACGCTCCTTCGGCTGGTAGCGGTCCTCCAGCGCTTCGGTCCTGGGCTGCCATCCACAGGAACCGTTCCCGTCCCGGTGTAAAAACCCCGGAGGCACGACATACACATGTGTGAACAACTCCTCCTCGGCCCGCAGCGACGGCCCCAATCCCATCAGGACGACGACAAGAACGGCAAGAATCCGATTCATGCCGCGAGGATGACGAAATGCCGCACTGGGGTCAATGCGAAAGTGTCCCGCCTCCCGCTTGTGTCCTCGCCGTTTCCGCCGATAATGGCGGCGCTCCGTCCGACATCCGAAATCGGAGCCACCTTTCACCTTTCACCTTTTACTTTCCCACTTTTCGCGCGGCGGAGCCGCCCCCCCATGAACCGCATCGACCAACGCTTCGCCGCCCTCCGCGAGGCCGGAAAGCCGGCCTTCGTCTCCTATGTCTGCGCCGGCGATCCCAACATGGACCGCTGTCTCGAGGTGCTCTTCGCGCTGGACCGGGCCGGCGTCGATGTGGTCGAGCTCGGGATGCCGTTCTCCGACCCCATGGCCGACGGCATCGTCAATCAGATGGCCGCCCACCGCGCCCTCGAGGCTGGGGCGACGACCCGCGGAGTGCTCGATCTCGTAAGGCGGTTCCGGGAGCGCTCGGAAACGCCCGTGGTCCTCTTCGCCTACCTCAACCCGATCTACAGCTACGGCTTCGCCCGCTTCCATGAGGACGCCGCCACCGCCGGAGCCGACGGCGTGCTCCTGCTCGACTTGCCGCCGGACGAAGCATCCCTGAATCCCGAGCTGGCCGAGGGCGGCTCCCTGCGCCACATCCGCCTGATCGCGCCGACGACGCCGACGGAGCGCATCCCCCAGCTCGCCGCGGCGGCGGAGGGCTTCATCTACTACGTCTCCCGCGAGGGAGTGACCGGCGCCCAGAGCACCCTCGCCGGGAACATCGCCGAGAACGTCGCGGCGATCCAGGCGCATACCGACGTGCCGGTGGTGGTCGGGTTCGGCATCTCGACTCCCGAGCAGGCCGCCGCCGTGGGACGCGCCTCCGACGGCGTCGTGGTCGGGAGCGCCATCGTCCGCGAGATCGAGCGGCACGGGGAGGATCCGGAGATCGCCGCGGCGGTCGAGGCCTTCGTCAAACCGCTTGTGGACGCCGCCAAGTCGGTCTAACCTGCTCGCCCCTTCCGAAACGCCTCCTACCGATGCTTCAATTCTGGAAAATGAACGGCGCGGGGAACGATTTCGTCGTTCTCGACAACCGCGACCAGGCGATCTCCCTGACACGGGAGCAGATCGCCCGCCTCTGCCAGCGCCAGCGCGGCATCGGGGCCGATGGGCTCCTCGCGGTCGAGTCGGCGGAGCACGGAGCCGACCACCGCATGCGCTACTACAACGCCGACGGCGGCGAGGCGGAGATGTGCGGCAACGGCGCGCGCTGCTTCGCCCGCTTCGTGAATTTCCTCGAGGGCGGCCGTCTCGGACGGACGACCTTCGAGACCCAGGCCGGCGTCATCGAGGCCGAGTTCCAGGGCGACCAGGTCCGCATCCAGCTCAGCACGCCGCACGGTCTGGCGCTGAACGAGACGCTCGAGCTCGACGGCGTGTCCCACACCGTCCATTCCCTGAACACCGGCGTCCCCCATGCCGTCGTCTTCGTCGAGGACCTCGTATCGGTCGAGCTCCGCCGCTTCGGTGCCGCGATGCGCTACCACGGCCATTTCGCGCCGAAGGGGACCAACGCGAATTTCGCCCAGGTTCTCGAGCCCGGCCACATCGCCATCCGCACC
>CAYSZN010000047.1:5172-11322 GCA_964435425.1 uncultured Akkermansia sp.
TCCGCACCTACGAGCGCGGGGTCGAGGACGAGACCCTCGCCTGCGGCACCGGCATGGTCGCCAGCGCCCTGATCCATCACGAGCTCTCCGGCGCGCCCTCGCCCATCCGCGTCCGCGTCGCCGGCGGCGACACGCTGGAGGTCGGCTTCGTCGAAAGCGGTCCCGGCCAATACTCCGACGTGACCCTCCTCGGCCCGGCCGACTTCACTTTCTCCGGCACGCTCGAGACTCTCTGAACCCCCTTCCTTTTTCCCCAACCCAGCACCGCCCCGCCTGCCATGTTCGAAGGAGCCCACACCGCCCTCGTCACTCCCTTCAACGAAAAGGGGATGATCGATCCCGACGCCTTCCGCGCGATCATCGACCGTCAGTTCGACAACGGGATCAAGGGCATCGTGCCCTGCGGCACCACGGGCGAGTCCTCGACCCTCTCGACCGAGGAGCACCATCTCGTCATCGAAATGGCGGTGAAGCAGAACCAGGGGCGCGGCCTCGTCATCGCCGGGACGGGCTCCAACTCGACCCGCGAGGCCATCGACCTGACCCAGGCCGCGGAGAAGGCCGGGGCCGACGCCGCCCTGCTCGTGACGCCCTACTACAACAAGCCGTCGCAGGAAGGGCTCTTCCAGCACTACAAGGCCATCGCCCTCTCCACCGACCTGCCCCTGATGCTCTACTCCATCCCGGGCCGCTGCCACATCCAGATCGAGGTGGAGACCTGCGTCCGCCTCGCCGAGGCCTGCCCGAACATCCGGGCGGTCAAGGAGGCCGGCGGCGTCACCGAGCGCGTCCGCCAGCTCCGCGCCGCCCTGCCCGCCGAGTTCGAGATCCTCTCCGGCGACGACGCCCTGACCGTCGACTTCATGAAGGAAGGCGCCATCGGCGTCGTCTCCGTCGCGGGCAACCTCATTCCCGGAGCGATGGCCGACCTGACCGCCGCCATGCTGGAGCACCGAACCGGCGATGCCGAGGCCATCCACGCGAAGTATGCGCCGCTCTTCAACGCCTTCCTGAAGCTCGACACGAACCCCGTCCCGATCAAGGCCGCCCTCGGCCTCGCCGGCGCCTGCCGTCCGAAGCTGCGGCTCCCCATGGTCGAGATGTCCGACGCCAAGGTCGAGGAGCTCCGCGCCATCCTCGCCGACCTCGGCCTGATCTGAACCCTCCTCCTTTCCATGCTGAAGCTCCTCGTCACCGGATTCCGCGGCCGCATGGGCCAGGCCGTCGCCACTGCCATCGGCGAAGATCCCGAAACCCGCGTCGGCGCCGGCATCGACATCGGCGATTCGCTGGAAGAAGCGCTGAAGTCCAGTGACATCGTCATCGATTTCACCCTTCCCACCTTCACGAACGAACTGGTCGAGGGCTGCGCCGCCGCCGGCAAGCCCCTCGTGATGGGCACCACCGGCCACGACGACGCCCAGCTCGACCTGATCCGCCGCGCTTCGGAGACCATCCCCATCGTCCACGCTCCCAATTTCTCCGTCGGGGTGAACACCCTCTTCTGGCTGACCCGCCGCACCGCCGAGATCCTCGGCGACGACTTCGACCTCGAGGTCGTCGAGATGCACCACCGCCACAAGCGCGACGCCCCCAGTGGCACGGCCCGCCGCCTCGCCGAGATCCTTGTCGAAGTCCGCGACCTTTCCTACGAGGAGGACTGCCGCCACGGGCGCGTCGGCGACGTGGGAGCCAGGACGAAGCCCGAGATCGGCGTCCACGCCCTGCGTGGCGGAGATGTCGTCGGCGACCATACCGTAATCTACGCGGCCGACGGCGAGCGAGTCGAGCTGACCCACAAGGCCTCCAGCCGCCTCACCTTTGCCAAGGGCGCGGTGCGGGCCGCGAAGTGGATCCAGACCAAGGAGCTGGACAAGGGCCTCTTCGACATGCAGGACGTCCTAGGACTGAAGTGAGATGCCCCGCGTCGGGATCAGCCTCGGTTCCAATCTCGGCGACCGCCTTGCCCATCTCCGCAGCGCCGTCGGGCGCCTCGCACCGCTGCGGACTTCGCCGCACCTCCTTCTCTCGCCCGTCTTCGAGACCGAGCCGGTCGATTGTCCGGCCGGTTCCGGCGCCTTCTACAACGCGGTCGTCGAGATCGAGACCGACCTGCCCCCTCTCGAGCTGCTCGCCGCGACCCAGGCGATCGAGCGGGAGATGGGCCGTCCCGACGTCCGCGAAGTGAACGCTCCCCGCACCGTCGATCTCGACCTGCTCTACTACGACGCTCTCCAGCTCGAGACGCCCGGCCTCGTTCTCCCGCATCCCCGCATGGGTCAGCGCGCCTTCGTCCTCCGCCCTCTCGCCGCCATCCGGCCCGATCTGGTCCCTCCGGGCTGCGAAGCGGTCCTGGTCGACGAGGGAGTGCGCGAGGCTGGCGTCTCCCTCGTCGAGCCGGAAGAGGGCAATGCCCCGGCATCTGGGCCAGCCCCCCAGCCATCCGTGCCTCATCCCTGAACCAGCCCACGCACCAGCGCAAGCAGCTCATCTGCGGCCTCTCAACTCTCAACCATCAACTCCGGCCTCAATACCCGCTCTTCTGCACCACCTTGCGCAGCTCCGCCTGGAAGGCCATCGCCTGCTCCTCGCTGGGACGGAAGTCCGGATCGGGCGCATCAAGGCCGAGGCGGCCGAGCTGGTCGAGCCACCACGAAGCCACCTGTCCGCCCCCGAAATCCGCCTTTCCGCTGAGGATCGCCCCGGGACGGAGAACCTGGTCGACGGTCACCTTCACCTGCCCTTCGGCGAGCCCCTCCTCTTCCTCCGCCGCCTCGTCCGCGTCTTCCTCCGGCTCCTTCGGCGGCTCGGGTTCCGGCGTCGGCAGCAGCTCGATCTTGAGGTCCTCGAGGAGAAAGCGCGTCTCGAGATAGGTCACGCTCAGGCCCAGCTCCTCGCGCAGCTTCTTCTGGATGTCGGGAAGGCCGTCGCCCGCGGCCGCCCAGGCCTGGATCTGCGACACTTGTTCGTCGGTCAACGATTTGGGATTGCTCATGGAAAATCTGGGCCTTCCATAGCACAGTTTCCTCCACCATGCCACTGCACGAAACCTCCACGGACTGGGACCAGCACTACCGCGAGCGCCACACCCCCTGGGACAAGGGCGCGCCCTCCCCGCCCCTGCTCGAATGGCTCGCCGCCAATCCCTCGGCCATCCGCGGCCGCGTCCTCGTGCCCGGCAGCGGCCTCGGCCATGACGTGCGCGCCCTTGCCGCCCTGCCCGAGGTGGCGGAAGCCGTCGGCCTCGACCTCTCCCCCACCGCCGTCGCCCGGGCGGCGGAGCTCCCCCGCGTCGGAGCCGAAGTCCACCGCGTGGGCGATCTCTTCGACCTCGACGCCGCCCATCTCGCCGCCTACGACTGGCTGTGGGAGCACACTTGCTTCTGCGCGATCGACCCGTCCCGGCGCGACGACTACGTCGCCGCCGTCCACTCCGCCCTCAAGCCCGGCGGCCACCTTCTCGGAGTCTTCTATCTGGATCCCTACGACGACGAGCACCGCCCCGGCGGAGGCCCTCCCCACGGGACCAGTCTCGAGGAACTGGAGACCCGCTTCGCCGGATCGGGCCGCTTCGCCATCGTGGAAAGCTACGTCCCGCAGCGCGCCTATCCCGGACGCGAGGGATTGGAGCGGGTGGTGAGGATGGCGAGGCGGTGAAATCCGAAGCTCGAAATCCGAATTTCTGCTCCACTGGACCGCCTATCAACTATCAACTATCATCTATCAACTCCTCCGCCCCCCGGCAGAATCGGCCTGCCTTCGGCATCGACGGGATGGACGGCCCCCATGCGCTCCAGTTCCGTCCTCATGGCCGCAGCCATCGCCTCGACCCGTTCCGGTTGCTCGCGGGCCAGGTTCGCCTGCTCGGAGGGATCGTCCGCGAGATTGAAGAGCTCGTAGCGCTCGCCTCCGGACTGGATCGCCCCGGTCTGCGTCGGCACGTCCGGCAGCGCATGGTGGATCAGCTTCCAATCCCCGTCGCGCCATACCGTGAAGTAGTTGCTCCGATGGACGTGGGGATAGTGCATCAGAAACCGCTCCGGCCGCTGCGGATCGCGCTCCCCGAGCAGGAGCCGGTCGAGGGGCAGGCTGTCCACGACATGGTCGCCGGGATCGGGCATGGCACCGACCAGACCCAGCAGAGTGGGAAACAACCCGGTCACATCGGCCACCTGACCCTGTATCGTCCCCGCCGCGATGGGCAGTCTCCGCTGCCATGGGTTCTCCGGGTCCGGCGCGGCCCACGCCGCGACGAAGGGCGCACGCATGCCGCCCTCGTAGTGGGTGCCCTTCTTTCCACGCAGCGGCGCGGCGCAAGCGATGTCGTGCGGTTCGCCGAGAGGGGCGTCGGTGCCGTTGTCGCCGAGGAAAAGGACGAGGGTGTTCTCCGCGACGCCGAGCGCCCCGAGCTGGTCGAGCAGGTCGCCGAGGCTCTTGTCCATGCCCTCGATCAGGGTCGCGAAGGCCTGCCAGGCGGGCGGCAGGCCGGAGTCCGCATAGTGCGCCGCGAAGCGCGGGTCGGCCTCGAAGGGCGAATGCACGGCGTAGTGGGCGAAGTGGAGGAAGAAGGGAACCCCGTCGCCCACGGCGCTCTCGACGAGCTGGCAGGCCTCGAGGGTGAGCGCTTCGGTGAGGAAGGTGCCGGTGCCGTGGTAGGCCTCCAGACCGGGCACGGCATTCCGCGCCCGCTGCCCCTCCCCGGCGTAGTTCTGTTCGCCGTAGTAGCTGCCGGGCGCTCCGACGGCACGGCCGGCGATGTTGACATCGAAACCGAGATTCGTGGGATCGGCGCCCTCGCTGTCCTCGGGGCCAAAATGCGCCTTGCCGACATGCAGCGTTCGGTAGCCTCGCCCCTTCAGGAGCGAGGCGAGGGTGGTGTCGCCCTTCCTCAGGCCACGCCAGTTCCACTCGGCCGGCCCCTGGGGCGCCCGGTTGTCCGTCCAGGGATTGATCCAGTTCGTGGTGCGGTGCCTCGCCGCGTTCTGCCCGGTCTGGATCGAGAGGCGAGTCGGGGAGCAGACGCTCATCGCGTAGAACTGGCTGAAGCGGATGCCCTGGGCCGCGAGCCGCTCCATCGAGGGCGTCCGGTAGCGCCCATTGAGAGGATGAGGCATCGGATTTCCCTCCGCATCGGTCAGAAACGGCACCGAGCTGTCCATCACGCCCATGTCGTCGACGAGGAAGATGACCAGATTGGGCAGATCGGCGGCACGGGCCGAAGACAGGAATCCGGCCAAGGACAGGGAGAGGACAAGGACGATAGGAAACTGGCGCATGGAGAGGTCGGACGTTTTTCCATGAGCTTGCCGGAACGGAGCGGACTGGGCAAGCCTGTTTTCCACCCGGATCCGCTCCGCGCGCGCCTCCACTTCAGCGCACCGAGACCTTCGGCCCGGCCGGAACCGTGACCGGGCGGGGCCAGCTTTCGCGCAGGATCTCTCCGCTGCTCGCGGAGAGATAGACGAGGCCGACGGGGACCTGGGCCTTGTCGAGCAGGTTCAGCATCCAGACGGGTTCGGCCCCCTCGTCGCGGACGCGCAACTGGTAATGGGCGCTTCCGAAGGCCACCTGGCGGGACTTTGCGCGTTCCGCGGCGATCCGGAAGGCCTCGGACGAGGAGATCTTCAGCGTGTCGCGGAGGATCGGCAGATGCGGCAGATCCTGGCCAGGAAGGGCGGCGAAGGTCCGCTCGGCCAGGACCGCCCCCCTCGCGAAGACCGATTCCCGCAAGGGGGCGCGCGTCTCCACATTCCCGGTCAGCACGAGCCACTGCACCGGCAGCGGCTGTCCATAGAAGCCGACCAGCCCGAGCACCCGCTCTCCCGGCTCGAGCACGGCGATATCGGAAAACGCGTCGAGCACCTCGATCGCCTCCTCGCCGACAAGGGCTTCGGGAGCCGCACCGACGGGGCCGGCCAGAAGGGCCAGCGCCAACGAGACGACGATGCAGCGGATCCACGAGGCTCTCATTTTACAGGCCCGCTTCGACGGGCTATCCTGACCGTAAGATGGCAATCAAGGAATTGTTAAGCAATCTAAATCTCTGGTAAATACGGAATTTATTCCCAAATCGTTCTCCTTTCGCTCCGCCCAGCCGACCATGCCCGTCTCGAAACCGGACAGCGCCCTCCTCATTCTCGGACATGGCTC
>CAYSZN010000048.1:0-8977 GCA_964435425.1 uncultured Akkermansia sp.
CCGTCGAGGGCGCGGTGCTCCGGCCAGTCCGGCGTCTCGGGAATGCGGGGGATCAGGGCCTGGAGGACGGCCTTGGCGGTGGCGGCATTGGCCTGGACGTGCTCGATGACAGCGTGGGCGCTGACGGCGTCCTCCTCGATCTTCCAGCAGTCGTAATCGGTGACCATAGCGAGGGTGGCGAGGGCGATTTCGGCCTCGCGGGCGAGCTTGGCCTCGGGCAGGTTCGTCATGCCGATGAGGTCGAAGCCGAGCCGGCGGTTGGTCTCGGACTCGGCCCGGGTGGAGAAGGCGGGACCGTCCATGCAGACGTAGGTGCCGCCGTCGTGGCAGGGCTTGCCCAGTTCGGCGGCGGTCTCGGCGAGGAGCCGCCGCAGGCCGGGGGAGATGGGATCGGCGAAGCCGACATGGGCGACGATGCCCTCGCCGAAGAAGGTGTGGTGCTCGCGGCGGCTGGTGCGGTCGAAGAACTGGTCGGGCAGGACGATGTCGCGGGGTCTGTATTCCTCCTTCAGCGAGCCGACCGCGGTGACGGCGACGATCCAGCGGACGTTCAGCGAGCGGAGCGCCCAGAGGTTGGCGCGGTGGTTCAGCTCGGTCGGGAGGAGGCGGTGTCCCCGACCGTGCCGCGGCAGGAAGCAGACCCGGCGCCCGGCGAGGTGTCCCTGCACGATGGCGTCGGAGGGAGGACCGAAGGGCGTCTCGACGCGGATTTCCTCCGCCTCGGCGAAACCTTCGATTTCGTATAGTCCAGATCCGCCGATCACGCCGATGGCGGGGCTGGTATCGTCTGCATGGCTCATGCCCGCAACCTAGTGCGCTGTCGGCCAAATGCCCACACAAAATGAGCGTCTCGCTTCGCAAGGCAGGCCCAAGGAGGGGCGACATTCCTTGGATTCCCGGTCGCGGTTTGTCCGGCAAGAGCTGTTCCTTTCCGAAGAGACGACAGTCAAGTAGACTTGATTTTTTAAAATAATGAGGAAGAATTTTAAAAATGTTTCTCCGCCGTTCGCTATCCTTATTTCTCATCGGCATCGGTCTCGGCTCGCCTTGGCTGGTGCGCGACTGGCTGGCGGCTCGCTCCGATGCACCCCGCCCGCCCTCGCTGTGGTCGGATTGGTCGGGACGGATTCAGGAGCGCTTCCGGAGGCCAGACGATGGATTGCCCGGCGAGGAGGGGGACGTCGCGGAGATGGTGGAGACAGCGGAGCGGCAGCCCTATCCTCTCGCTTCGCAGACCCGGCGCATCGTCGAGGGATTCTTCGGGGCCGCCGGGACGCCGCCAGGCGAGCGTCCCAATGCCGGACCTCCTTCCACGCCGCGCTCGCGCGCCATCGTCGAGGCGGCGGCCGCCCGTCTCGAGCCGGAGCTGGGCAAGCAGGGACTGAAGTGCGGCGATCCGGTCGTCCTGCGTCTCTTCAAGGAGGAGGGGGAGCTGGAAGTATGGATGAAACCCTCTTCGTCGCCGCACTACACCCTCTTCAAGGTCCATCGCGTCGCTGCCTCCGCAGGGCGGCCCGGGCCGAAGCTGCGCGAGGGGGACGGGCAGGCGCCGGAAGGCTTCTACGGGGTTTCCGCCGAGGGTCTGCGCCCCGGTACCCGTCACTATCTGGGCCTCGACTTCGGCTATCCGAACTCGCTCGACCGCCAGCTCGGGCGGACGGGAGGCGAAATGATGATCCACGCCGGATCGACGGCCGCTGGGGCCTACTCCCTGTCGCCCGAGGGGATGGAGGAGGTCTATGCCCTCGCCGACGCGGCCCTCCGCGCCGGGGCGGGGACCGTGGGGGTGCATCTCTTCCCTTTCCGCCTCACCGACAAGCGCATGGACCAGGTCGTGGAGGGGCGCTCCCGCTGGGCCGACGAGTGGATCAATCTCAAGGAAGGCTACGATTTCTTCGAGAATGTCCGCCAGCCTCCCGTGCTCGGAATCGAGGCGGGCCGCTACGCGTTTCGCATGGAGGGGAGTGAAATTTGAGGTCGCCGTGTTTTTTTTCTTCCCGTCAGGCCTGCTTTCCACTAGCCTTCCCGCCCCGGGACTCCGTCTAGACGGCCTGGCTCCGGCCTGTGGGCCGGTTGGCCTTGCAACCCCTTCACCGTAAACCTCCTCTCGCGTTTTGTACTCCAACGAATCCTATCTCTTGGAATTGCTGCAGGAAGCCCAGCTGGTCACTCCTGCGGCGCTCGAAGATGTGCGTCACAAGAAAAAGTCGCAGGAATCGACGATCGACGCGCTTCTCTCCCTGAATCTGCTCAGCGACGAGGCCATCGCCCAGACCCTCGCGGAGAACGCGGGGATGGACTACGTCGATCTGAAGAAGCTGGACCTCGATCCCTCCGTGGGCGCGGCGGTGCCGGCGGACACGGCGGTGCGCTTCCGTGTCGTCCCCATCGTCGAAGGCGGGGGGACGCTGGTGATCGCGGTGACGGACCCGCTCGACTTCGACGCCCTCGACTCGCTGCGCCACGTCCTCACGGTCGAGCCCGAATTCGTCGTGGCCTCGGAGAGCGCGATCAAGCAGCGCCTCCTCGACTTCTACGCCTCGCAGCTCGATTCCGCCCAGATCGCCAAGCTCGACGCCAACGCCATCGCGGTGACGGAAACGTCGGCCGCCGAGGGAGGCGATGCGCCGGTCATCAAGATGGTCTACCAGATCCTGCAGGAGGCCTACCAGAACCGCGCCTCGGACATCCACATCGAGCCGACCGAGAAGGAGATGCGGGTGCGCTATCGCATCGACGGTGCCCTCCACAAGGTGCAGAGCCACCCGCTGAGCCTCCTTTCCTCCGTCGTCAGCCGGATCAAGATCATGACCGGGACGATGGCGATCTCGGAGAAGCGCCTGCCCCAGGACGGGCGCATCCAGGCGAAGTTCGGCGGCGGCGACCTCGACCTGCGGGTCTCCACCGTGCCCACCACCTGCGGCGAGAGCGTGGTGATGCGGATCCTCGACAAGAGCTCCCTCTCCATCGGCCTGCCCCAGCTCGGCTTCTTCAGCGACGACCAGGCGACCTTCGAGGAGCTGCTCCGCCTGCCCGACGGCATCATCCTCGTGACCGGTCCGACCGGGTCGGGCAAGACGACGACCCTCTACGCCTGTCTGAACTCGATCAACAAGCCGGACCGCAAGATCATCACGGTCGAGGACCCGGTGGAATACCTCCTTTCCGGCATCAACCAGGTGCAGGTGAAGGAGTCCATCGGCATGACCTTCGCGGCGGCGCTGCGCGCCATCCTCCGCCAGGCGCCGAACATCATCATGATCGGGGAGATCCGGGATCTCGAGACCGCCTCCATCGCCATCAACGCCTCGCTCACGGGCCACCTCGTCTTCTCCACCCTCCACACGAACGACGCGCCCGCCGCCGTCGCCCGTCTCGCCGACATCGGCGTGAAGAAGTTCCTCATCGCCTCGGCGGTGCGCTCCATCATGGCCCAGCGCCTCGTCCGGGGCATCTGCAAGGACTGCGCCCAGCCCAGCGAGATGACGCTGAAGGAGATCCGCTCCCTGCGCCTCACCGAGGAGCAGATCGCCAAGGCGGAGATCAAGAAGGGCGCCGGCTGCCGCACCTGCCGCATGACGGGCTTCAAGGGCCGCATGGGCTGCTTCGAGATCTTCAACATCTCCGAGGAGGTGCGCCTCCTCATCAACGGCGACGAGTCCACCAGCGGCCTGCGCAAGCGGGCGCGCGAGCTCGGCATGCGCACCCTGCGCGAGGACGGCGTCCGCAAAGTGCTCTCGGGCAAGACGACCGCCTCGGAAGTCATCCGCGTGACCATGGCCGACGACGACTGAGCCGATGTGGCATAACCCATTTTTCTTCGATTTCTTATGACGGTTGAAAGCGTAATCGACCTCCTGGTCTCCAGGGGACTGATCGACGAGTCCCAGCGGGAGGACTACATTGCCGCCGCCTACGGCAGCGAGCAGGACATCACCCATGCGGTCGAGGAGTTCGGCCTGCTGCAGCGCGAGCAGCTCTTCCACCTCGTCGCCCAGGACATCGGCGGGGACTACTACGATCTGAGCGAGTTCGAGCCCGCGCCCCAGGTGCTGCGCGCCGTTCCGGCGGGCACGGCGAAGCTCTACCAGTGCTTTCCCATCCAGTTCCTCGAGCAGGGACTCCAGGTGGCGATCGCCAACCCCCTCGATCCGCAGAACCTGGAGGAGCTGGCCTTCTCCCTGAACGCCGCCATCGTCCCGGCGGTGGCTCCCCCCGAGCAGATCACCGAGCTCATCGAGAAGTTCTACTACGGCGGCGGCAAGGCTGCGGACGGAGCAGGCGCGGCCGGCGAGAGCGACGCCCTCGCCCAGATCCGCGCCGAGGTCGCGGCCCTCTCCAACGAGGACGCCGAGGAGGAGTCGAACTCCGCCCCCATCATCCGCTACGTCGATCTCGTCCTCTTCCAGGCGATCAAGGAGAAGGCCTCCGACATCCACTTCGAGCCTTTCGAGGACGACTTCAAGATCCGCTACCGCGTCGATGGCGCGCTCTACGAGATGGCGCCGCCGCCGCAGCACCTCAAGCAGGCCATCATCTCGCGGATCAAGGTGATGTCCTCGCTGAACATCGCCGAGACGCGCCTGCCGCAGGACGGACGCATCACCAAGGAGATCAACGGGCAGGGCATCGACATGCGCGTCTCCACCCTGCCGACCATCTTCGGCGAGAGCGTCGTGCTCCGGGTCCTCGACCGGTCGAACGTGAACCTGAACCTCGAGGTGCTCAACCTGCCCCAGGAGACCTACGACTACATCATCGACACCATCGAGAAGCCGAACGGCATCTTCATCTGCACCGGACCCACCGGCGCCGGCAAGACGACGACCCTCTACGCCTGCCTCCGCAAGATCAACACCGAGGACGCGAAGCTCCTCACCGCCGAGGACCCGGTCGAATACGACATCGACGGCATCATGCAGGTGCCGATCAACGAATCCATCGGCCTCACCTTCGGGCGCGTCCTCCGCGCCTTCCTCCGCCAGGATCCCGACCGCATCCTCGTCGGCGAGATGCGCGACCTCGAGACCGCGCAGATCGCGATCCAGGCCTCGCTGACGGGGCACTTGGTGCTCTCGACGCTGCACACCAACGACGCCCCCGGCGCCGTGACCCGTCTCATCGACATGGGCTGCGAGCCCTTCCTCGTCGCCGCGACCCTCGAGGGCGTGCTGGGGCAGCGCCTCCTGCGCCGCATCTGCCCGAACTGCCGCGTCTCCTACAAGCCCTCCCAGGCCGTGCTGAACCAGCTCGGCATCAAGGAGGCCGACATCGGGAGCAAGCAGTTCTACACCGGACAGGGCTGCGATGCCTGCAACGACACCGGCTACCGCGGCCGCCAGGGGCTCTTCGAGCTGCTCGACATGTCGAATCCCATCCGCGACCTGATCGCCCAGCGTGCCGCCACCGTCGTCCTGAAGCAGAAGGCCCAGGAGCTCGGCATGCGCACCCTGCGCGAGGACGGCATCCGGAACATCTTCGAGGGAATCACCACCATCGAGGAGGTGCTGAAGTACACCTGACGGAGAAACTCTCCGATTTTTTCCATCGACAGCGCCAGTGGCGGATGGCTAATCTCACAACCTAAAGACAGAATCAGCGAATATGGCAAACTTCGAATACATCGCCTTGGATGCGAAGGGCTCGGAGACGACGGGCACGATCAAGGCGAACGACGAGGCGGATGCGATCAGTCAGCTCCGCAAGAGCGGCCTCTATCCCACCCAGGTCGTCCCCGCCGGAAAGGGCGGCGTCTCCAGCGCCGCGAAAAAACGCGCCAAGAAATCCCAGGCCGGCAACAAGAAGACGGGCGTGGGTGGCCGGGTCAAGGGCAAGGTCCTCATGATCTTCACGCGGCAGCTCGCGACCCTCGTGGACGCCGGTCTGCCGCTGCTGCGCGGCCTTTCCGTCCTCGGCAAGCAGGAGAAGAACCGCGTCATGGCCGGGACCATCAACCACCTCGCCGACGCCGTCGCGGGCGGCTCCACCTTCTCCGAGAGCCTCGGGCAGCATCCGAAGATCTTCGACAAGCTCTACATCAACATGGTCAAGGCCGGCGAGCTCGGCGGTGTGCTCGAGCTCGTCCTCATCCGTCTCGCCGAATACCAGGAGAAGGCCCAGAAGCTGAAGAACCGCATCGTCGCGGCGATGGTCTACCCGGTCATCGTCATCGTCATCGCGGTGGCCATCCTCATCTTCCTCATGGCGGTGATCGTGCCCCGCTTCGAGAAGATCTTCGCGGAGATGCTCAGTGGGAAGGCCTTGCCCCAGATCACTCAGGTCGTCATCGGCATCAGCCGGTGGGTGCAGGAGAAATGGCTCATCGTCCTCATCGTCGGCGCCGTCCTCTACGCCGGGTGGAAGGTCTTCGCCATGACCAAGAACGGTCGTGTCGTCATCGACCGGATCAAGCTCAAGATGCCGGTCTTCGGCCCCGTGCAGCTCAAGAGCGGGATCGCCCGCTTCACCCGCACCCTCGGCACCCTCGTCACCAGCGGCGTGCCCATCCTCCAGGCCCTCAACATCACCCGCGACACCGCCGGAAACGTGATCATCTCCAACGCCATCGACAAGGTCCACGAGGCCGTGCGCGAGGGCGAGTCCGTCGTCGCCCCGCTCGAGGCGAGCAAGATCTTCCCGCCGATGGTCATCTCCATGGTAGACGTCGGCGAGGAGACCGGCCAGCTCCCCGACATGCTCCTGAAGATCGCGGACGTCTACGACGACGAGGTCGACAACGCGGTCGACGCCATGACCTCGATGATCGAGCCCATCATGATCGTCTTCCTCGCGCTTATCGTCGGGACCATCGTCATCGCCCTCTTCATGCCGATGATCTCCATCATCCAGGGCATGAACGAGCAGGCCGGCTGATCCACCGGCCCACCGGACGGGGAGGGAAGATCCCGAACCGTCCGTGGCGCCCTTGGAATTTTTGCCTCCGAATCTTTACAATGTATTGACCCGTCCCCTTCGGGACTGATACACTCCGTCCATGAACACCTCCCTTTCCTCCCGTCGCAGCCGGGGCTTCAGCATGGTCGAGCTGATGGTCGTCATCGGGGTCATCGTGATCCTTGCCGGCCTCCTCATCGGCTCCCTCCCCGGGATCCAGGCCCGCGTCAACCGCAACAAGGTCGAGGCCTTCCTCGGCGAACTGGAGGCGGGGCTCTCCAAATACCAGATCGACCACGGGATCTACCCCCTCAACGAGCCCGCCGGGGGCAACCGCGACACCGCCGGGGTGGAGGGGGCCAAAGTCCTCTACAAGCACCTCTCCGGAGACTTCAACACCGATGGCAGAGTCGACGACAAGGAGAGGATCTACGTGCCCAGGCTCGACTACGAGTCCAACCGCGAGAGCAAGGAGGCCCGTTCGAGCAACATCGGGGGGAGCTTCATGCTGATCGACTCCTTCGGCGATCCGGTGCGCTACCTCGCCCAGCCGCCGAACCTGCAGGGCCGGCAGCGCGAGACCCGCAATCCCACCTACGACCTTTGGTCCATCGCCGGATCCGATCCCCGGAGTTCCAACGACGAGGCGAGCTACATCTGGGCGGGCAAGTAGTTTCGTTCTGGAGGGTCGCGTGGGGGGCGAGGAAGCTCCTTGATTCCTCCTCGTACTCCTCCTACTCTTGCTCAAATCCGCAGGATAGGCGGGCTTGGGGAGGGCGTAGGAGTATGAGGAAGAGTAGGAGCAAGAGCAAGGCCGAGATCATCCTTGCAAAAGGGCGTCCGATCCGTTTACTCCCGCACGCCTTTTCCCGCCTCCATGGACGCCCCCCAGACCGAACCTCCCTGTCGCCTCGATCCTCTGCCGACGCTGATCTTCAGCTCGCGCTGGCTGCAGCTGCCCCTGTATCTCGGCCTGATCGTCGCGCAGGGCGTCTACGTCGTACTCTTCCTGAAGGAGCTCTGGCACCTCATCGCCGGGGCGACGAGCCTTTCGGAGCAGCACATGATGCTCATCGTCCTGGGGCTCATCGACGTGGTCATGATCTCCAATCTCCTCATGATGGTGATCGTGGGCGGCTACGAGACCTTCGTATCGCGCCTGCGTCTCCAGAACCATCCCGACCAGCCCGAATGGCTCAGCCATGTGAACGCCTCGGTGCTGAAGGTGAAGCTGGCGATGGCGATCATCGGGATCAGCTCGGTGCATCTCCTGAAGACCTTCATCGCGGCCGGAAACATCGGGCTGTCCTCGCAATCGGAGAATCCGGCGATCATGGCGGCGGGGACGGTCACGCCCGAGGGAGTGATGTGGCAGACGATCATCCATGCGGTCTTCATTCTCTCGGCCTTGGGGATCGCGTGGACCGACCGCATCATGCAGGGCATCCCGATCGCCAAGGTGGGGAAGCACTGAGGGAGGGTGGCCCGTTTCCTCACTTCCGCATCGCCGCCCGCCAGCGCGTCGGGGTCTGACCGGTGTGGTGGCGGAACCAGCGGGCGAAGTAGTTCTGGTCGTCCATGCCGATTCCGGCGGCGATCTCGCCGACGGGGCGTTCGGTCTCGCGCAGGGCGCGCGATGCCTCTTCGAGCCGCATCCTCTGGAGAAGTCCGCCAACCGTCATTCCCAGCTCGCTTTGAAGCTGGCGGTTGAGATGGTCGAGGCTGCGTCCGAGCCCCTTCGCCACCCCGCCCGGCGTGAGTCCGGGCAGTCCAAGCCGCGTCACGACCGACCGCACCGAAGCCGCGACCGGACCACCGCTTTCCCGCATGTCCGTCTCCGAGACCACGCCCTCCAAGCAGGCGAGAAGCCGCAGGATCAACGCCGCCGTCTGGATGGAAAAGGTGTCGGTCCGGCGGCGCTGTTCGTTCAAGGACAGCAGCCAGCGTTCCACGAGAGCGAGGTCGCGTGCGCCAAGAACCGCGGACTCGCGCCAAGGGATGGGCTCGACCATCTCGAAGTCGATGGCGAGACAGATGGGCCGTACGGAGCGTGACTTCTCGAAGCGGTGCGCCCGTCCCGGCG
>CAYSZN010000048.1:8995-11229 GCA_964435425.1 uncultured Akkermansia sp.
CCGCCCACCGAGATGCTGCACCCCGCCGCCACGCAGATAGACGAGCATCTGGGCGAAGCGATGGACATGCTCGCCGAGCCTCTCGACCCGGGGCATGTGCTGGTTCAAGGCGACCCGCCGGATCGCGAAGCCGGACCAGCGGATCCTGAGGTTTTCGAGGAGGATGGGCTGGAATTCGCGGGGCATAACGAAATCGACATCGGTTTTGTGCTAAATCGGGCGAAATCATTCTCACTCCTTCGGTCCGTTTCTGCTAGGCTTTTCTCCATGATCACCGATCCCGCCGATCTGAAACCCTCCACGACTTGGGAGGAGACCGTCTGGGCGCACACGCCCGAGGAAGCTCTCGTCAATCACGGGGCGAACCCCCGCCTCTGCGTCGCCACCCTTCTGCCTTTCCAGGACGGCAAGCCCGACTGGGAGGGCTTCGAGAACAGCATCCGCTGGATGCTCGCCAGCGCCGAGGCCGCCGGAGTCGAGATCGCCTTCGTCCTCAACGCGGACACCGGCTACCTCTTCAACCTCAGCGAGGAGCTCTACGCCGAAGTCATCCGCCGCTTCCGCGCCGCCTTCCCTGAGCCGACCATCATCTGCGGGACGACCGCGGTCGGCGCCTCGGGCGACACCTTCAAGGCCGAATGGTATCGCCCCCATTTCGACATCGCGCAGAGCTTCGACCGGGTCGAGGTGATGATCATGACCTCGCGCCTCCTCAACGAACTGGAGACGGAACAGCGGCGCGACGCCTATTTCGAGATCGCGGAAATGCTCACCGTGCCCGGCATCGTCCACGCCCTCGAACCCGCCTTCGTGCCTTGGGCGACGCCCTACGGGCCGTGGCTCCTGCACGAACTCGCGAAGCACCCGAAATTCGTCGGAGGCAAAATCTCCACCCTCGACGAGCCGCATTTCCTCTACTGGGCCGCGATGTGCCGCGACCAGAAGCTCGACTTCGCGCCCCACAGCGGCGACGACTTCGGCATCGCCTCGGCCATCAAGATGGGCCTGCCCCTCCTCATCGGTGCGGGCGTCTCCGCCTGCCCTCTCATCTGCGAGGCGAAGCGACTCTGGCGCAGCTCGCCCCTCGACACGCGGGTCTACAAGCTCTTCGAGGCCTTCCAGTCGCTCGAGGACGCCGTCTTCCGCCTCGACGCGCAAGGCAGCGCCGCCGCCTACAAGCACAGCACCGCGCATGTGTTGAAACTGCTCGGTCTGATCGCCTCTTCCGAGATCCATCCCGGCTGCCCCGACCGCCGTCCCGACGGCGAGGACGAGCGGATGCGCGAGGCCCTCGTCCGCCCGCTGCGGATTGCCGAGCGCCTCGGCATTGCGAACTTCAAGCTGGCCTAGCGAATCCCACGTAGCATGGGCATCCTGCCCATGCACCTTGAACCGACGTCGAAAACCCTTGCCAACCCATCGCGAAACGACATGAGCGAAACACCTGCCCCGATCCCTCGTCACTGCACCCACCAAGGCATGGGCAGGATGCCCATGCTACCTTTCAATCCGTGACCTATGACTCCTGACCTCTCCCGCCTCTGCGTCCACACCATCACGACCAAGCCTTGGCCCATCGAGGTGGCGATGGACAAATACGCCGAAGCCGGGGTCGGCGGGATCACCGTCTGGCGTCAGGCCCTCGAAGGTCGCGACATCGCAAAAGTCGGCGAGGCCCTCCGCGTCCGGAATCTCTCCATCGTCGCGCTCTGCCGGGGCGGCTTCTTCCCCGCGAAGACCGAGCAAGGACTCGCCGAAGCCATCGAGGACAACCGCC
This sequence comes from uncultured Akkermansia sp., assembly GCA_964435425.1. GTDB lineage: Bacteria > Verrucomicrobiota > Verrucomicrobiia > Verrucomicrobiales > DEV007 > Arctic95D-9. The sequence goes on from CAYSZN010000048.1 coordinate 10,773, forward strand.
GCGCCCTCCGCGAGGCCGCCGCGCTGGGAGCCCCGCTCGTCGTCCTCGTCTGCGGGGCTGTGCCCGGACAGCCGCTCGAGGAATCCCGAAAACAGATCGCCGACGGCATCGCTGCGATCCTCCCCCTCGCGGAGGAGCTTGGCGTGCGCCTCGGGATCGAGCCGCTCCATCCCATGTACGCCGACGACCGCAGTGCGATCAACACCATGGCCTCGGCCAACGCCGTCTGCGACCAGCTCGACCATCCCCTTGTCGGCATCGCCGCCGACGCCTACCATATCTGGTGGGACCCCGACCTCGCCGAACAGATCGCCATCGCGGGGGTGAAGAAGCGTCTCTTCGCCTACCACGTCTGCGACTGGCTCACCCCCACGACCGATCTCCTCAACGACCGCGGCCTCATGGGCGAAGGCTGCATCGACCTGCGCGGGATGCGGGCCATGGTCGAAGCCGCCGG
>CAYSZN010000049.1:0-2202 GCA_964435425.1 uncultured Akkermansia sp.
GGCGTCCCTGCCGAGCCGTCGTAGGTCCAGCGACCTAGCGAACCCCCGACAATGCACGCTTTCGGCCTCATCACACCCCAGCTTGGGCGAGTTCCCCCTCGATCTGGCGAAGGGCCGCCTTGCGTTCCCGCTTGGCCACCCGGCGTTTGTTCAACGGACGCAGGTGCTTCCACCATTCCGGCGGGCTGGTCAGGGTGTCTTTCCGGACATGGGCCATGGGAAATGGATCGCCCGTACCACGATAGGTGCCAACACCTTCAGCGCGAACAGGGCTGGCATCGAGGAGATGCAGCCCCCAACCTCACGCAGCGTCGCAGCGGCAGATCGCGTTGATGCAGCCGCACTGGCCACACCAGTCGAAGCGGCCACCGCATTTCGCGGGCAGGCCGTCGAGGACCCGCTGGATGCGGCAGTGGCAGGCGCGGCAGCCGGTGCCGGCGCCCGTACACATCATCACCTCGGCCACGGTGGCCACGATCCCTTCGGACACGGCATGGCGCACACTGGCCTCCGTGACCCCCGTGCAGTGGCAGAGCGGCCCGCCCTGGGCCTCGGCGGAGGCAAAGCGGCAGGTCGACACAGTCGTGGCGGGGGACGGAGTCATGCGGAAGGTCAATCGCCCCCACCCTCGCCGATGTGCTGGGCGAGGTAGCGCTCGAGACCGATGCGCTGGATGAGGTCGAGCTGGGTCTCGGCCCAGTCGATGCTGTTCTCGGATTCCACCACCATCCGCTCCATCAGGTCGCGGCTGCCGGAATCACCGACTTCGAGACAAAGCCGCACGCCTTCGTTGTAGGTGGCGACGCCCTTGGTCTCGAGCGTATGGCTGTCCTGGATCTGCTGCTGGGGATTCTCACCGACCAGGATCCTGTCGTAGCGGGCGATCTCTGGGATGCCCTCCAGATAGAGGATGCGGTCGATGACCTCCTCGGCGTGCTTCATCTCCTCGATGGACTCGGCATAGAAATGCGAGGCGAGGCGGTTGAGGCCCCAGTCCTTGCACATCTTCGAGCAGATGAAATACTGATTGATCGCCGTGAGCTCGATGGTGAGTCCGGCGTTCAGTGCGTTGATGACGTCTTGGTGTCCTTTCATGACTTGCAGCTTGGCCGAGCCAAGCGCGCGCGCCAAGAAGAAATTCAAAGGACATCGCGCAGTCGATAATGAGACTTACTCGCAAAAGAAGCGCGGAGCAAGAGGTTTCCGCTTACCGACATCACGCCAGTTCCGCTCAGCCCTGCGGAGTGCGGCCGGGATCACTCCGAATACTTGACCCGGGTGGAACCGCGGCCCTTGTAGACATCCCAGCCACCGGGAGCGTCGTCGTAGGCGCGGGACGGATAGATGGAGTAGGGACGCGGCGGCGGTCCATACCCCCAGTTGTCCCGACGCTGCGAGCAGGAGGAGAGGAGAAGCACGAGGGTGGCGAAGAGGAGGATCGAAGAGACACGTTTCATGGAAGGTGTAGGAAGAATCCGGCGCGGAGAATCCCGTCACCGCCTCCTACCTGTTGTTGCACAGGCCACCGCCTCCCGTCAAGCGTCTTTGAACCGGGTTCGAGGCCCGGTGCATGGGGCGGGGCCGGGGATCATCCTCCCGGGGGGCGCGAGAAGGGCGCGGCAGCCTGGCGGGCCTCCTGCTCGAGATCGGAGTCCCAATAGCCGTCCCGCACGCATTGGGTGAGGTACTCCTTCAGGAAGGCCTCGACTCCGCCGAGCCGTTCGAACTGCGCCACATGGGTGAGCTCGTGGACGAGGAGGGAGGGATTGGTGGCCTGCGAGGCTTCGAGATAGATGCCGTAGTTCACCGCCATGCCGGTCGGTCCTTCGGAGAGGAGGCCGAAGAGGCGGTTCACGAAGCTCCTCAGCCCGAAGCCGGGCGTCGGCACTCTCGGGACAGGCAGGATGCGGACCTCCTCCGGTCGGCGCACCCCGACCTCCTGGGCCCATCTCCGTTCCCATTCGCTGAGTGGACGGCCTTCCCGCAGGATCGCGGCCTCCTGCCTGCGGACCCAGCGGGTCCCCAGCGGCAGCGTCGCCTTGACGAAGAGATCGACCAGAAAGGATTTCATCGCGCGCGGCCAATGTAACCGCGGGCAGGGAACGGTCCAGAGCATCCCGTCCGCTTTGCTGTGAAAAAATCAGATACCCCGGAGGTTTGAGGATTGGAGCCGCCCGAGGGTAGCCCCGAGCGGACCGCTCG
>CAYSZN010000049.1:2212-11201 GCA_964435425.1 uncultured Akkermansia sp.
GAACGAACGCCATTTGGACGCCCGATTGGCCGAGCAGGGCCGCTCGGCCCTACCCTTGCCTCGCGGCAAGTCCATCGATCGCAAGCCTCTCCCCAATGGATGGGGAGGTCATCCCTTGATCATCGCGCGGCAGGAGGGGGGAGGGACACCTCGGGCAGGTAGGTGCCCATCACGGTGCGCTTCCACCAGTCGCCCGTCCTGCGGCGCTCCTCCGTTGTGGTGAACTCGTAGCGCATCAGCCGGGCGCGGATGAGCTTCGGCGGTGAATCGGGAAAGGGATCGCGCCTCAGGAGGCGCTTCACCTCCGCATCGCCGGCGAGCAGCTTCAGGACGAGGGCCTCGAACCATGCGGCGTTGCGGCTGCGGCCGTCGAAGCGGCCCTCCAGAGCGGCGAACCAGAACTGCCACGCCACGCGGGGCTGGTGCGGCGCGACGAAGCGCGGGCGCTCGGCGATGTCGTCCACTTTCCAGGCGAAGTCGTAGGCGAACCAGCGCATGCCGTCCGAACTGCCCTCGACCACGATTTCGGGCCGCTCCGTGGTCATCGTGCGGAAGAGCCCGTAGCCCGAGACGACATGGAAGGGCGACAGCGCGGCGGCGAATCCGTCGAGCCAGGCCGGAATCGGATCGCTCTTCAGCACCGGCTTCGGTGCCCGGTGCAGGTCGCCGAGGACGGTCTGGAGGTTCAGCAGCGCGAGCGCCAGCAGGGCGGGACCGGCAAGGCCCCATCGGAGCGCCGCGAAGCGCGCCGGACGGACCGGTGGCGACTCCTCCCGGACGTCGAGGCGCAGGATGCGCCGCAGCCAGCCGGGCCAGAGTCCGTCCTGCACCAGCGGCAGGCACAGCACGATGGTGAGCCAGTTGAAATAAGTGTAGTTCCCCGTCAGCAGGACCAGCCCCATCAGGCCGGCGAAGCCCATCGCGGCGGCAAGGCGGCCCCAGCGTCCGCAGAGAACCGCGAAGGGCAGGACGATCTCGACGAGGTACATGGGGACGAGCGAGGCCTTGTGGAACCACGGCGGGAGCTGGTGCATCCACCAGGCCGTCCAGGTCGGGAGCGGCTGGGTCATGTAGTGGTAGGTCATCGCCGTGCCCTCCGGCCACCATTCCGGCGTGCCTTCCGAGGCCCAGGCCAGCTTCACCCAGCCCGAGAAGAACATCAGCTTCGCGATCAGGAACCAGGCGAGGACGAGGGCGGCGCGGTTGACCGGGGTGAGCGGCGGCGGATTCCGCCATGGCATCCTCGCTCCCCATGGAGAGAGGAAGAGGGCGAGGAAACCCGTCTCGAGCAGCAGGATGTCCCATTGGAAGCTCATGAAGACGCCTCCCGTGTTCACCAGCGAAAGGTAGAGTATCCAGAGTCCGGCGAGAGCCGGCCCCACGAAACGCCCCGCCACCACCAGCAGGGCCAGGACGCAGCCCACCGCGCCGATGCCGTGCAAGGCAGCGTCCGAAGCTCCGGTGAGCCAGAGCAGGCTCGGCAGCGCGGCGAAGCCCGATCCGCCCGACGCCTCCACCTGTCTCCCCACCCATTCGAGGAGCTGCCCGGCCGGGAGCAGGCCACCGTCCCCGACGAGGAGCGGTGCCTGCGTCCACCACGAGGCGATCGCAGCGAAATAGACCGCCCCCAGTCCACGGAGGAAACAGGACCGCCCGATGCGATGCCGGGCAGTGCCGGGGGAGAGGAAGTTGAGAGTTGAGAGTGGATGGTTGAGAGTCCCGGAATCGGCGAGTTGCCCCGGTGCGGCAGCGCGCCCTTTGGGTGAGCCTGCATTTCGGCGCAAGCCGCTCATTTCCAGCCTATCAACAATCATCTTTCAACTCTCAACTATGACTTTAGGTTTATAGCCGGTCCCGCCCTTTGCCGAAACGGGAAAAGTGCGCTAGATTCCCGCCGTGGTTTCCGGCTCCCCGGATTCCGGGCGCGATGGCTTCCGAATACAACTGGCATCCGGGCACCCCGGGCAAATCCGTCTTCAAGGTCGAAAGCCGCAACATCGGCTGGTGGGTGCTGCTCGCGATCCTGATCTCCGTGTTCGTCCACATCACCCTCTACTTCATTCTCGGCACGATCGAGCGGGACTACGCCTCGCGCCGCGGCGACGACATCGTGTGGCGCGGCCACCGCGAGCAGGTCACGATCGACCGCGACCAGCTCAACGAGCTCCTCGCCGATCCGGCCGTCCCCGAGGCCGCCGAGATCAAGCCCGAGAAAGTCAGCGACCTCGACCTCACCGACAAGTCGCTCGACGAGTTCGACCTGCTGGAGAAGGTCAAGACCGAGGCCATCCGCATGGCGCCGATCGAGACGCCGCAGATCTTCGCGGGCGAGGCCCCCAAGGCTCCGGGCCAGGCTCTCGGCATCGGGGCCGCCGCCGCCGAGATCGAGATTTCCGCCGCCGAGATCCTTTCCCAGGACCTCGCCCAGATGCGCAACAAGCTCGTCGAGTCCTCCGCCAACGTCTCCGTGAACCAGCCCGTGCTCGAGCTGAACACCGGCGACGAGACCGGCTCCGGCGTCGACACCGACCAGTTCTTCAAGGAGGCCGCCGCAAAGGCCTTCGGGAACAGCGCCGAGGAGTTCGTGAAGGGCTACTCCAGCCTCGACGACCTCATCGGCCGCACCGGGGGCCTGCCCGTCGGCGAGGAGAAGATCGCCCTGCCCACCGACATTCTCTTCGGCTACAACGAATACGAGCTGAAGGAGGAGGCCCGCCTCAGCATGATGAAACTCGCCTTCGTCGTGCAGACCAATCCCGACGCCACCTTCCTCATCGAGGGGCACACCGACAGCTTCGGCGGCGACCAGTTCAACCTCGACCTCAGCCTCAAGCGCGCCGAGGCCGTGCGCCGCTGGCTCGTGGAGAAGCTCCGCATCGACGCCGCGAACATCCAGGTCGTCGGCATGGGCAAGGCCCGCCCCATCGTCTCCATCGCCGGCACCGCGGAGCAGCAGGCCCTGAACCGCCGCGTCGAGATCGTGGTGCGGAAGGAAGGGTGAAATCCGAAGCTCGAAATCCGAATTTGGCCTCCGGCGACCGCTGATTTACGCTGATCTCCGCTGATTTTTTGTCTCTGGAATCCTCAGCGAAGATCAGCCAAATCAGCGGTCCAGCGGAGCCGTTTCGGCAGGGAGGGGGACTTTTCAAGTCCCCGTCGGAAGCCCGGAGCCGATCCAGCGGCGGGGACTTGAAAAGTCCCCCTCCTTTCCATGCAGAATTCGGACTTCGAGCTTCGGATTTCGGATTTTCGTCAAATCGACTCGCCGCCCGTGCCTGTCGTCCGCGAAGTCCCTGCCTTTTCGTTGTCGAGCTTGCCGAGGTATTCGGGCAGCTCCACACCGACGTTCTTCGCGAGCTCGTGCAGCGGAGGGACGGCGCCGGCGAGGCCGGAAAGGAATCCCGCCGTGCTGCCCTTGCCGTCGGCGCCTTTGCCGCTGTCCCACACCGTGATCTTGTCGATGTGCAGGTTGGAGATCGCCTGCACCTGCTCCCGGACGAGCTGGGGCAGGAGTTCGGTGACGAGCATCTGCTGCGCTCCCGTCGGCCCCTCGCAGGTGGCGATGAGGTCCTTGAAGCCCTTCGCCTTCCCGACGAGGATGGCCTGCGCGCCCTCGGCCTCGGCGAGCAGCTTGGCCTTGAGACCGCCGGCCTCGGCCTGCTGCACGAACATGATCCCGTCGGCCTCGGCCTGCTTCTCGGCGCGGACCGCGTCGGCCATGCCCTGCTGGATGCGGCGGACCCGCTCCGCCTCGGCGTCGGCCTCGACGATCTGGCGTTCCTTCGCGATCTCGGCGGGAACGACGATGTTGGCGAACTGCGTGGAGCGCTCGCGCTCGGCGCGCTGCTGCTCGGCGCGCTGCTCGGCGACGTAGGCCTCCTCCAGCACCTTGGCCTGGGCGACCTTCTCGGCGGCGGTGGCGTGGCGCTCGGCCTCGGCCTGGGCGCTGCGGCGCTCGGCGTTCGAGTTCGCGATCTCGACCTCGGCGGTGTTCTCCCCGCGGGTCGCCTCGGCGTTCGCACCGGAGACGGCGACGCGCTTGTCGCGCTGGGCCACGGCCGCCCCGATCTCCCCGTCGCGGTCGGCCTCGGCGACCTTGACCTTCGCCTCGGCGATGGCCTTCGAGGCGGCCTCCTGGCCGAGGGCGTCGATGTAGCCCGAGGCGTCGGTGATGTCCTGCACGTTCACGTTGATGAGGCGCAGGCCGACCTTCTTCAATTCGACTTCGACCCCGGTGGAGATGTTGGCGATGAGCTTGTCGCGGTCGGCGTTGATCTCCTCGATGTCCATCGTCGCGATGACGACGCGCATCTGGCCGAAGATGATGTCCTTGGCCAGCTCGTTGATGTGCTGGAGGCTCAGGCCGAGGAGACGCTCGGCCGCGTTCTCCATCACGCCCGGCTCGGTCGAGATCCCCACGGTGAAGGTCGAGGGGGTGTTGACGCGGATGTTCTGCTTCGAGAGCGCACCCTCGAGCTTGATGTCGATGGGCAGGGGGGTCAGGTTGAGGTACTGGTAGTCCTGGATGATGGGCCAGATGAAGGCCGCGCCGCCGTGGTAGCACTGCGCCGACTTGCCCGATCCGACCTTCCCGTAGACGACGAGGATGCGGTCCGAGGGGCATTTCTTGTAGCGCGACGCGATGGCGACGAAGAAGGAGAAGAGGATCGCGACGATCACTCCGGCGAAAATGAGAGGTTCCATGGCAGTTTCGGGTGGGGGTGGGGTTCAGGCGAGAAGCGGTTCGACGACGAAAGTGGAGCGACCCAAGGTCTCGACGACGCGGACCTTCGTGCCGGGGGCGAGCGAGGAGCCGCCCTTGTGGATGGCGTCGGCGACGGTGAGGCGGCTCTGGATCATCACCTCGATCTGGCCTCCGGCCTTCTGGAAGGCTGGCAGGGTGACGTAGACGGTGGCGACTTCGCCGATGGCGTTGCTGTAGTCGAGGGTGCCGCTGCTCTGGAGGCGCAGCATGGCCCGCATCATCAGAAAGATCACGACCATCAGGATTCCGCCGACGAGGAGGCCGAGGGTGATGGCGAGGCCGAGGCCGAGGCCTGCTTTCAATGCGATGGCACCGGTCCAGCCGAAGCCGAGGAAGAAGGCGGTGATGCCGCGGATGGAGAAGATCCCGAGCCCCGAGCCATGGTCGCCTCCGTCGCCGAAATCGACGTCGCTATCGAGACCGCCGAAGAACATCAGGACGATCTGGATGAGGAGGGCGAACAGGGCGATGATGCCGATCCCATAGAAGATCTGCAATTCGAGGTTCAGTCCCTGCCACCAGAGTTCCATCGTCGCCGTGATTGATAGGCAAGTCCGGGGAGCTTGGCAAGGCAGAACCGCCCCCGATTCCCGGAAAAGCGCCCTTTTGCGGGCAAATCCGCTTGCGCCGCCGCCGTCTGCTGGCAGAGATGGAGGGCCGTGTTTCCCCCCGACGACATCGACTGGGTCCGCCACGTCAACGGCCGTTGGCTGGTGCGCTCGACCTTCCGCGCGGACGCTGCCGCCTATCTGGATCATCTCGCGTCGGTCGATCCCGACCGGCTGCTGGCCTCCTGCGGACGGGCGCGGCGCCTCGCCCGGAGCCAGCCCGGAGAGGACCCGAAGCCCTGGTTCTACGCCGCACTCTTCAGCCTCGCCACGCTGGAGGAGGCACGGCGCTACCTCCGCGGCCACGACTTCACCATCGCCTGCATCCCGAAGTTCGCGGACACGGATCTGGGCTCGTTCCATCCGGGCAACGTGGGAGTCTCGGCCTGGGAAAAGATCGAACGGATCCGCGCGGCGATCACGGCGTTGGATGCGGAGGATGGGGATCGGAGGCGATAAAGGGCTTGGCAACGGCGGGCGGATTTGTTTAGGGTCCGGTTGTTCGGTCAAATTCGCAGCTATGATCACTATCGAAGACCTTGAGGAGATGTTTTCTGGAATTCGGGCCAAGACCAAATGGAACTTGGACGGTGAGTTGCTTTGGGGGTATTTCTTCACCGATGCCAACCCTAAAAATCTCGAGAGATTGATACAGCCCCTGACCGATCTCGACTGTCGATATGTTGACATTTTTGAGACCGAGGATGGCAGCACCTACTTCCTACACGTCGAACGTGTTGAGCATCACACGACGCAGACATTGCATGCTCAGAATCAATCGTTTGAAAAACTTGCAGATGAGTTTTGCATCGGATCGTATGACGGGATGGATGTCGGCCCAGCACCGCAGCCATGATCGGAGTCCATATCCATCCGACAGCGAACAAAGTGGTGCATTGAAGATGCAAACGGCATCCTGCCAATACATTCGAACGTAGCCGGAGCATCGGCGGAACGCACTATTCGAACAAGCCCATCAGCTCGTCTTCGGACAGGTGCGCGTCGCCGGACTCGGAAAGGAGCGATTCGGTCAGGGCGCGCTTGCGATCCTGCAGGGCGAGGATCTTCTCCTCGACGGTGTCGCGGGCGATGAGCTTGTAGCTGGTGACGATGCGCTCCTGGCCGATGCGGTGGGCGCGGTCGGTCGCCTGGGCCTCGACGGCGGGGTTCCACCAGGGATCGACGTGGATGACGGTGTCGGCGGCGGTGAGGTTCAGGCCGACGCCGCCGGCCTTCAGGCTGATGAGGAAGACGGGCGCGACTCCGCTCTGAAAGCGCTGGACCACGGCGGCGCGGTCCTTGGTCGATCCGTCGAGGTAGCAGAAGTCGATCCTCCGCGCGGCCAGCTCGCCGACGAGGATCTGCAGCATGCCGACGAACTGGCTGAAGACGAGGACGCGATGCCCGCCGGCGACGGCTTCGTCGAGGAGCTCGACGAGAGCCTCGAGCTTGGCGGAGGTCTCGTCCTCGGCGAGGCCGGTCAGTCCGAGGAGGCGCAGGTCGCAGCAGGTCTGGCGCAGGCGCAGCAGGGCGGTCAGGGCGAGCATGCGCTTCTTTCCGCCCTCGGCCCCGAGGAGGGAGGCGCGGCTCTCGCGGAGGAGCTGTGCGTAGACCTCGCGCTGCTTCGGGGTCAGCTCGCAGCGCACGACCTGCTCGATCTTCTCCGGCAGGTCGCGGGCCACCTCGCTCTTGAGCCGGCGGAGGACGATGGGACGGAGGCGGCGGGAAAGACGCTCGCGCACGGAGGCGGGCGGGTCGCCGGTGGAGAGCGGTTTCGCGAAGCGCTCGGCGAAACGCTCGCGGCTGCCGAGGTAGCCGGGCAGGGCGAAGCGGCAGATCGACCAGAGATCCTCGACGGAGTTCTCCACCGGGGTGCCGGTGAGGGCGAAGCGATGTCGACCGCGGAGCCGATGGGCGATCCTGCTGACCTGCGCCTCGGGGTTCTTGATGTGCTGCGCCTCGTCGAGGACGACGACGTCGAACTCGCGGCCGAGCCATTGCGCCTCGTCGCGGCGGAGGAGGGCGTAGCTCGTCACGAGGAGATCGGCGTCGTGATGTTCGGTCAGGACGCGGGCGCGGTCCGGTCCCTCGACGGCGACGGCCTTCAGCTGCGGAGTGAATTTCCGTGCCTCGGCGACCCAGTTGTGGACGAGGGAGGAGGGGCAGACGACGAGGGCGGTTCCGCCGACGGACTGGAGGAAGGACAGGGTTTGCAGGGTCTTTCCGAGGCCCATGTCGTCGGCGAGGATGCCGCCGAGGCCGCGCGAGGCGAGGCCCTGCATCCACTCGACTCCCTCGCGCTGGTAGGGGCGCAGGGTCGCGGCGAGGCCGGGCTCCAGCTCGTGGAAGGCGATCCCCTCCACCGCCGTCCGCCAGGGCGGCTCGCCCTCGACGCCGAGTCCCGCGTCGGCGGCGGTCTCGCGCAGGTAGCCGGCCTGGACGGCGTCGATGCGGAAGGTGCCGGGGTGGATCTGCTGCGGCTCGCAGTCGGAGAGGATCTCGCCGAGGTCTCCGGCGAAGCGCGGGTCGAGCACGGCGATCTTTCCCTTCGCCCCCGGCCGTCCGTGGCGACCGGATTCGAGAAGGCGCTGGATCTCCTGGCGGGAGACGGTTTCGCCGGAGGCCGTGGAGAATCCGATCTCCATGGCGAACCAATCCTCGCCGCCGGGGCGGAAGCGCATCGTCGCGGCGATGGGCTCGACCTGTCCGAGGGCGTGCTCGAAGCGCTCGCCGGGCCGCGTCTCCCAACGGCGCTGGAAGGCGGGATAGCCGTGGGCGAGGAACTGCAGGATGGCCTCCTTGTCCTTGAGGACGAAGCGCCCTCCTTCGCCGCGACGGGCGAAGCCCGCGCCCTCCAGCTCGGCGATGGCGGCACGCTCGACGGCGGCATCGGCGAGGACGAGGCGGTCGCCGTCCTCCCACACGGTCGGCCCGTCGGACGAGGCGGGGACTTCCTTTCCGCCGTAGACGAAGACGAGGTCGGCGTCGAGATGGTTGAGCGAGCCCTCGACGAGGAGGCGCACCGAGGGAGCGATCCGCGACACATGGACCCCGCCCATGTCGAAATGCTGCCGCCACTGCGCGAGGAGCTCGGGAAAGGCGGCGGCATCGACGCTGGCGCCCTTCGTCAGCCATTCGGAGGCGCGGTCGAGTCCGTGGGCGACGGGGCGAAGCGTGTCCTTTCCATCGAAGGCCCAGCTTCCCGGCGCGGCGATCAGTGCGGCCGTGCCGGGAGGCCATTCCGCACGGAAGCGCAGGGCACCAACGCGCTGCAACGCCGGACGGAAGGGCCGGTGCGAGACGTGGAGCGGCCCCGTCTTGCCGAAGGCGATCCGGGGATGTCCGGGAACGGCGGCGAGCAAGCGCGAGAACTCGTCGGGCGCGAGCAGCAGGGCTCCGGGCACCTCCGAGGGGGAGATTTCCTGAAGAATGCGGAAGAGCGCGGCGTCGCCGGACTCGAGAAAAAGGCGTGTCCCCGGCGGCAGCGCCTTGAGGAGGCTCCGTCCGCTGTCGCGCGAGACCTCGACGCCGACGGTGATCCGGCCCTTTTCCCAGGCGGCCACGAGGTTCGGCGCGACGACGAGGTGGAGCAAGGCGGGCTGGGCGGTGTCGTCGG
>CAYSZN010000050.1:0-3333 GCA_964435425.1 uncultured Akkermansia sp.
GGCGGTTTCCGGCGATGCGCTCCACCGTCGCCTCGGCGGATGCGACATGGGTCAGGGGACGGGCCTTGGACAGGGCCTCCTTCACCGCGGCCCGGCCCCGCTCGAGGCATTCGCCGAAAAACCCGAGGTCGATGTTTTTCAAGCCTGCCTGTTGCTTCGCGAGGAGCGCTTCGGTGGCGAGACAGACGAAGGGCGCGTCGTGCTGGTGGACGCACTGCACGGCGACCCGGTCCGGCGTGGTCCCCGCCGCCTCGGCGAGGGCGGTGCGCCACTGGATGTGTGCCTCGTTGAGCAGCCCGGTCCAGTCGACGGCGCAGACCACGATGGGCTCGCCTGCCCCGAGGATGACGAATCCGATCGCCTGGAGCGGATCGGCGACCGATTTCACCGGAGTGATCCAGCCGCCGCAGAGCGGATGTCCCAGGGGAGGCGTGACGTCGTAGCGGAAGGTCGCGATGCGGAACGGCGACAAGGCGAAGGCGGGGGAAGCAAAGGGCAGCGAGGCCCCCGCGGCGAGGGAAGTGCCGAGCCAGCGGCGGCGGGTGAAGTCCATGGGCGGAATCTAGCCACAACCACGCCCTCCGCGCACCCGCGCCATCGCGTGACGGTCCCGGTGTTTCCGAAGAGGGTTCGGTCCAGAACAGAACAGGGTCAAGACGCGGTCAAACGCTGCCGGCACATCGGCGGAAGGTTCGCACCGTCCGCTACCCCGGCGAAGAAAAATGGAAGAAGAGGCCTCGTCGTCCGACTCACTCCCCCGCAGCGGCCAGCGCCTCGAGATTCTCCACATTCGCCTTCATCGCCGCCAGCCAGTCGCCTGCTTCGGGACGGTTGGCGCAGGGGGAGAAGACGACGCTCTTCGCTCCGAGGGCGGCGATGGCGGCCACGTTCTCCGGACTGGGCTCGTCCTCCCAGACCATCCACTGGGCCGGATGGCGCTCGAGGAGCTGTTTCAAATCGGCGAGGTCGCCGTCCTTCATCTCCATCTCCGGTTCCCACTCCAGAGCCTCGATCTTCAGGCCGTAGGCGCGGGCGAGGTATTGGTAGATGGGATGCGAGGCAACGAGGGGCTTGTCGCCCCACGCCTTCCCAAAGGCTTTCATGCGCCCGTCGAGCGAGGCGAGGTCGGCGAGGAGAGACTCCAGGTTCCCGTCGATCATCGCCGCCGCACCAGGCTGGACCTGCTTGAAACGCGCCGCGATGGCCTCGGCCTGCTTCGCCGCCTGGGAGAAGTCGATCCAGGTGGTGAAGGCGGTGCCCGCGTGGGAGTGGACGGTGCCGTCGCCGTGGCGATGCTCCTTGCCCGCCGTCTGGATGAAGGCCTTCGCAAAGCTCTTCGAGGTGTCGACCTGGGTGGCGCTGCGCAGGGAGACTCGCTTCGCCCACTTCTCGTAGTCGGCTCCGTTCCTGAGGACGAGGTCGGCTTTCTGGAAGGCGGTGATCGCTCCCTTGCCCGGTTTCCAGAAGGCGGGATCGATGTCGGCCGGGACGAGATAGCCCAGCTCGAAGGCGTCGGTCGCGAGGCGCTCCGCGAAGTAGTGGAGTGGGTAGTTGGTCGATTGGACCACGGTCTTTGCCTTGTCCTGGCCGGAGACGGAGGCCGCAGCGAGGACGAGAGCCAGAGCGATCGGGAAGGGTCGGGAGAGGAGGGTGTTCATCGCGGGAGAGGCTCGCTCCAAACGGGGCGTCTTTCAACCTTCGCGATTGCGCATGAAATCGGCGACCTGGGCGAAGAACGCCACGAGGTTCTCGCGGGCCTCCCCCGCCAGCCCCGTCTCGTCCATGGCCGAATCCATCAGCGCGAGCCAGCGGTCGCGCTCCGCTTCGCCGATGGAGAACGGCAGGTGGCGCATGCGGAGCCGCGGGTGGCCCCGCTCGCGGAGATAGCGGTCCGACCCGCCGAAGCGGAACACCAGAAAGTCGGCGAGCCGGCGCTCCGCCCCCTCCCAGTCGTCGGGCGGATACATCGGTCCGATGAGGTCGTCCTCGCGGACACGGCGATAGAAGGCGGCGACGAGGCGGGCGAACCCATCCTCCCCCAGAGCTTCCATCACGACCGCTTCCATCCATCACAGGAAAGAGAATCGGCCGTCGGAATCACGCTCCTTTTCCACCGCGATCACCTACCGCATTGAGACTTGATTTCGGCTCCCCGTTCAGGCTACTCTATGAGGAATTTTAAAAAGTTTCCCGTTTTCCATGAAGCGCACCCTCTTCCTAGGCCTCCTTTCGATCGCAACTCTTGTCGGCGCCCCCGCCTTTGCCGCGGATGCGACCAAGAGCCAACTCTACAAGGATCTCGTCGTCCCCATCCTCGACGCCAAGTGCGCCGGTTGCCACGGAGCCGAGAAGCCGAAGGGCAAGCTGAGGGTCGATTCGCTGGAGGCCATCCTCAAGGGAGGCAACGAAGGGCCGTCCGTCGTCGCCGGCAAGATCGACGAGAGCCCCCTGATCCAGCGCGTCTACCTGCCACTGAACGACGACGAGCACATGCCGCCGGAGGACAAGGAGCAACTGACCGAGCAGGAGAGCGCCGTCCTCGCCTTCTGGATCGCCAGTGGAGCGAAGGAGTCCGGCACTGTCGCCGAGCTGAAGCCCGACGACAAGGCCCTCGCCGCCGCCAACCACGTCCTCGCCAATCTGCCCAAGGCGAAGGCCAGCACCGTGACCAAGACCGACGCGCCCAAGGTCGATCCCGCCATGCAGAAGCTCGTCGCCGAGACCATCGGACGGATCGAGAAGAGCGGGGCCTCTCTCATGCCCATCGCGCAGGACACGCCCGAGCTGCGCTTCAGCGCGCTGAATGTGAGCAAGGAGTTCACCGACGAGAAGCTCGCCGAGCTGAAGCCCATCGCCTCCCAGATCAAGTGGGTCGACCTAGCCCGCACCCAGGTGACGGACAAGGGCCTCGCCCATCTCTCCGGCATGGACGGTCTCACCCGCCTGCATCTGGAGAACACCAGCGTCGGCGATGCCGGGCTCGACGCTCTGAAGGGACTCGGCCAGCTCGAATACCTGAACCTCTACGGCACGCAGGTGAGCGATGCCGGGCTCGAAAAGCTCTCGGGACTCAAAAACCTCAAGAAGCTCTTCGTCTGGCAAAGCAAAGTGACGGACGCCGGAGCCACCAAGCTCGCCACCGCCATCCCCGGCATCGATATCAACACCGGCTGGAAGGAACCCCAAGCCCAGCCCGTCGTGCTCGCCGCCAACAACGCGGCTCCGGCAGCTCCAGCAGCGGCGCCCGCTGCTCCTGCTCCTGCTCCTGCTCCTGCGACGCCTGCTAAGCCTGCCACCGCTCCGGCCGCACCAGCTCCGGCGGCTCCGGCGGCT
>CAYSZN010000050.1:3343-11143 GCA_964435425.1 uncultured Akkermansia sp.
TGCCCCTGCCCCTGCCCCTGCCGCGGCTCCGGCTCCGGCTCCGGCGAAACCGGCCATCGATCCGATGTTCCAGAAAGCGGTGAGCGAAGTCGAAGCCACCGCCACCGAAGCCGCCAAGCGTGCGGCCCAGGCTAAGGTCGATTTCGATGCCGCCATCAAGACGGTCGAGGAAGCGACGAAGCGGGCCGAGGCCCTGAAAGTCAGCTCCGAAAAAGCCGCCGCGGTCGCCGCCGAGACCAAGGCGGCACTGGACCAGCTCAAGAAGGCCGTCGAGACGAGCAAGAAGTGAGGTGACGACGGGCAAGAGCCCCAGAAGCCCTCTGCACATTTCATCTCCCCCCACGAACCGCTTAGGAGGTTCAAGGTAATCCTCTGGCGACGGCCGGGTGGGGCGAACCGTCCTCGGTGAGCCGCTGCGGAGGCACGGAGGAACCCAGGAAGAACGTCCTCTGGACCACAACGACGGCTCGGCAGGGACGCCTCGCCCTACCTGTGTCAGATCGGGTGCTTGACCGCGATCCCCTCCCCTCAGCGTCCGTCCACCGAGCGCCGCATCCGTTCGATGCTGCCCGAGAGCGCCTCGAGGTGTTCCCGGGTCAAGCGCAGGGTGTCGTTCAGCTCATGCATCGCCGCCCTGGCATTGCGGGCGTGAAGCTGATGCCGACTGTCGCCCGGCTCCCCACCCGGCATGTCGATTCCAAACTCGATGACGTTGTCCGCGCTTCGCTCCGCCCGCTTCCGTTCCGATTCCGGCTGGAAGGGCCGCAAGGCCCTCTCGACCCGGCTCTGGATCCGCATCACGCGCTGGGAGACCTGCGTCTTCAGCTCCTCGGCATGGGCCACCAGCCGAAGCTCCAGAGAGGACAGCCTCGCTTCGATCCGGTCCTCCTCTGCGGTGACGTCAAGTACAGGAGCCTCGCTCCGCGCTACGTTCTGCAGCGGTTCCAGCTCGGACTTGGGTCGGGGCAATGGGAAGAACGGGACGCGGATCATGCGAAACAGTGAAATTTATCCGAGTTTACCAGAAATTCCGTAATTATCAATTATTAATCATTCCAGAGACGCAGGAATCCTGCAGTCCGCTTCGCCCCCCACTCCACGCCTTCCGTCACACGGCACCGCACCGGCGACAACTTATGCTTGTCAGGCTTCGCTTCCTCGTTCAACATCCGTCCATCGTCTTCGCCCCCTTCAACCCAACTGACATCGATGAATCCGATTCGCCTCGTCCATTCCGCAGCCCTCGCCGCGCTTGTCCTTTCCGCCTCTCCTGCCCTCGAAGCCAAGACCACCTACAAAGGCCGCATCAACCTGAAGGGCGAAGTGCAGAGTCGGGCCAAGCCCGGATCGCTTTCCTTCACCTTCCGGGGGCAGGTCCGGAACGCCGACGGCTACCGTGCGAACGTCACCGGAGGCGGGCTTTTCCGCACCACCAGCAGCGATCTCGCCGATGCCACCTACACCGGCAAGCTGACCACCTACACGCGCACTTCCGGCCGCAGCGGCGTGCGCGGACGCCTGGTCCGCCGCAACGTGAACACCAAGATCCAGGTGAAGAACGGCAAGGTCGTGACCTTCCCGAACACCCGGGTCACCCTCAACCGCGCCATCGACGGAGAGCGCAACGAGAAGCAGCAGATCCGCGGGAAAGGCCGCTACCAGGTCAAGATCTGATTTCCTCCGACTTCCGTCCCACCCTGCGGATGGATCGGGACGGGAATCTCTCCACGCGAGAGCGGAACCATCCGTCTTTCGTTCTTCCATCGCATTCGCGCGATAGCCATTTGGAAAAACCCATGCCATTCTGAGGTTCCGAGCGAATGACGCAACGAACCTGCCACGCCATCCTCCCCTTCTCGCGCCTTGCCAAACGGTTGTCGCCGCTCTCGGCCATCCTGACGGCGGCCTTTGGAACGGGTCTCCTTGCCGAAGAAATCCCCGCCCGCGTCGTCACCGTCGTCGCTGAAAAGGTCGATGCGATGGAGCGCGAGTTCACTCTCACCGGCACCGTCACGCCACGGCGCGACGCGCGGCTCTCCTCGCGGACGGACGGCCTCGTCGCCGACGTCGCGGTCGATGCGGGCAGCCTCGTGAAGCCGGGCGACATCCTCGCCACTCTCGACATCCGGCTCGCCGAGATCGCCCTGGACTTGATCCGCGCCGAGATCGCCCAGGCGGAGGTCGAGCTCGCCGAAGCGGTCCGACGCGAGGAGGAGGTGCGCGAGATCAGCAAGACCGGGGCCTTCCCCAAATCCGAAGCCGAGACGCGGAAGAGCACCGTGAACCTCCACCAAGCCGCCCTGGCCCGGCTCCGGGTCCGCGAAACGGCCGAACTGGAGAGGATCGATCGCCACCGCCTCGTCGCCCCCTTTGGAGGCGTCATTGTCGAGAAGCTCGCCGAAGCAGGCGAATGGGTGCAGACGGGCACCCCCGTCCTGCGCCTGGTCGAAACGGACACCCCCCGCTTCGACCTCCGTGTGCCGCAGGAATTCCTCGCCCGCGTCTCCTCCGCCTCGGGCATCCGTGTCATTCTCGACTCCTTTCCCGACCAGGCCCTCGACGCCCGGATCGACGCGATGGTCCCGGTGAAGGACGAGGCTTCCCGCACCTTTCTCACCCGGCTCGGGCTTTCCGATCCCGGCCATCTCGCCGCTCCGGGCATGTCGGGCAAGGCCGTCATCGGCTACCGCTCCGAACATGGGGGCTCCGTCCGCATTCCTCGCGACGCCATCGTCCGGTATCCCGACGGCACCGTGAACGTCTGGATCGTCACCGCCACCGACGAGGGTGCCACAGTGGCCTCCCGCGTCGTGCGCACGACGAACGTCCTCGGCGAATCCGCCGAAGTGCTCGAAGGACTGTCCGGCGGCGAGACGGTCGTGCTGAAAGGCAACGAGGGACTCCGCGAAGGACAGGCCGTCGTCGTGGCGGGAGAGGACGGCAGGCTGGCACACCCGTAGGATGGCATGATCGAGAGCATTCTCAGACGCGGCATCCTGGTCACGGTCGTCGTGATGATGATCCTCATTCTCGGGATCGTCGCCGCGACGCGGGTGCCCGTGCAGATGATCCCCGATCTGGACACGCGGATCATCTCCGTCAGGACACACTGGCCCGGTGCCACGCCTCAGGACATCGAGAAGGAGATCCTCGTCGAGCAGGAGGACTATCTCCGCGGCATCCCGAACCTGAAGCGGATGACCTCGTTCGCCTCGACGGGCCGCGCCGAGATCGAGCTGGAGTTCCCCTTCGGCATCGACGCGAACGAAGCGCTCCTCCTCGTCAACAACGCCCTCAGCCAGGTCCCTTCCTACCCCGAGAACGTCGACGAGCCCGTCCTGCGCAGCGACTCCTTCTCCTACAGCCCCTTCCTGTCCTTCCGCATCGTTCCCATGCCGGGCAATCCGAAGGGGCACGATGTGAACGCCCTCCTCGACTTCGTCGACGACAACATCCGCCCCACCCTCGAACGCATCGACGGCGTCTCGCAAGTGCGCCTCGGCGGCGGAGCCGAGCGGCAGATCCGGATACGCGTCGATGCCGCGAAGCTCGCGGAGCGCCATCTCACCCTCGGCGAGGTTCGGGACGCCATCCGCAACCGCAACCTCGACGTCTCCGGAGGCGACCTCGACAGCGGGAAGCGCCGCTACCTCCTCCGGATCGTGGGCCGCTTCGAACGAGTGGCGGATCTGGAGGATCTCATCCTCGTCCGGCGCGGCGACGCCATCGTCCGGCTCGGCGACGTCGCCACGGTCGACCTCGCCCTCGCCGAGCTGCGCAACCTGTCCTACTCCGACGGCGACGCGAACATCCGCGTCAGCCTCGTCCGCCAGACCGGATCGAATGTCATCACCATCAAGCAGGCGGCGCTGCCCGTGATGGAACGGCTCAACCGCGACCTTCTCGCGCCCGAGGGCCTCCGCATGGAGGTCAGCAACGACGACGTCGTCTACGTCGAGGAATCCATCGCCAACGTCGTCCAGAACATCCTCCTCGGCGCCATCCTCTCGACGCTCGTCCTCTTCATCTACCTCCGCTCGGTCTCGACCACGCTCATCGGCATCTCGGGCATGCCCATCTGCATCGTCGCCGGCTTCATCGGCCTGCTCCTTCTCGACCGCACCATCAACGTGATCTCGATGGCCGGAATCGCCTTCGCCATCGGCATGACGATCGACAACACCATCGTCGTCCTCGAGAGCATCGAGATCGAACGGCAGAAGGGCAAGAGCCGCTTCGCCGCCGCGCTCGACGGGACGCGGAGCGTCTGGGCCGCCGTTCTCGCCAGCACGCTGACGACAGTGCTCGTCTTCCTGCCGCTCCTCTTCGTGAAGGAGGAGGCCGGCCAGCTCTTTTCCGACATCGGCATCGCCATCTCCGCCTCCATCCTCGTCTCCATGCTCGTCGCGGTCACGATCGTGCCGGTCGCCTACGCGAACCTGCCCGTCCGGCTGGGCGGAGGAGAGCCGCGGCCGCCCCGCCGCCAGCGGCTCCTCGTCCCCATCGCCTGGCTCCTCGCCAAGCCCTGGCGTCGCGGACTCTGCCTCGTCGCGACCCTTCTCTTCTCTCTCGGCGCCTTCGCCTATCTCACCCCGCCCGCCGAATATCTCCCCGAAGGCGAGGAGGCAAAATCCTTCTCCACCCTCATCGCTCCGCCCGGCTACAGCCTCCGCGAGATGGATGCCATCGCCCTCGAGCTGCAGGAGGAGACGCTACCCGCTCTCAAGGGCGATCCCGCCGACTTCGACGCAGGCCGCGACACCATCCCCGCGCTGAGCCGCCTCACCTACATCGTCGAACCCGAGACGATGCGCGTCATCGCCGTGACGAAGAACCCCGCCCACATCGACGCCTTCATCGAATGGATGAACACGAGGCTGAAACGCTACCCCGGCATGAGGGCGTTCTCCTCCCGCGGCTCCATCATCTCCAGCAACGACGGAGGCACCCGCGCCGTCGCCCTCGACATCGGCGGCCCGGACATGCCCGCCCTCTACGCCGCCGCGACCGAGGTCTACCGCCGCGTCGGGCAGGTGATCGAGGATGCCCAGATCAACTCCGCCCCTTCCTCCCTCGTCCTCGGCCAGCCCCTCCTCGAGATCCGCCCCAGCTGGGAGCGCCTGGAGGAACTCGGCTTCGGCACCCGCGACTTCGGCTTCGCCATCGCCGCCCTCAGCGACGGAGCCTTCGTCGACGAGTTCTATCTCGACGACGACAAGATCGACATCTTTCTCTTCGACGAAGCGGGAGACCGGCAGGACCTGGCCAAGCTCGACAGCTTGCCCATCTTCACTCCGCAGGGCACGACCATGCCCCTCGGCGCCCTGGCGGAGATCCGCGAGACCGTCGACACCGCCGAGATCCGGCGTGTCGACGGACGCCGCACCGTGACTCTCTACGTCGTGCCGCCGCGGTCCCTCCCCCTCGAGACAGCGGTGGAGCGGGTCCGGGAGGAAGTCGTGCGCCCCCTCCGGGACGAGGGCCTGCTCCCGCCCGGCACCGGGATCGAGCTGACCGGAGCGAGCGACCAGCTCGAAGCCACTCGCCTCTCCCTCTCCGAGAACCTATGGATCGCGGTCATGCTCTGCTATCTGCAGCTCGTCGTGATCTACCGCCACTGGGGTTTCCCCTTCCTCATCCTCCTCACCGTGCCTCTCGGCATCGGTGGCGGCATCGTCGGCCTCTGGTTGCTGAACTATTTCGGAGCGATGCTGCCGGCCTTCGGCCTCGCCGCGATCCGCCAGCCCTTCGACATGATCACCATGCTCGGCTTTCTCGTCCTCCTTGGCACGGTGGTGAACAACCCCATCCTCATCGTCGAGCGGTCCGTGCAGAACTTCAAGGAAGGCGGCCTCGAGCCCCTGGAGGCCGTCCGCGACGCGGTCCAGTCGCGCCTCCGCCCCATCCTCATGACCACCGCGACCACCCTCTTCGGCCTCGCTCCCCTGGTCTTCCGGCCCGGAGCCGGCACGGAGCTCTACCGCGGCCTCGGGGCGATCGTGCTCTTCGGTCTCGGCTTCACCACCATCGTCACCCTGACCTTCCTCCCCTCCCTGCTCGTCACCGTGCTGGAAACGATCCGGCGCTTCCGGCGTCTCCCGGCCTGACCCTCAAACCCGGTCGAGGGCATTCGCGCTGACGAACAGGTTCCGCGACTTGAACGCGGCCGGAGAGTCCTTGAGCAGGAACAAGCGCCCTGCGCGGGAGCGGCAGGCGAAAGCGGGTTCGTCGAGCGAGCGCTCCGCCTCGTAGAACCACGCCCACCTCTCCAGTTGGTGGCGGATGGCGAGAAACTCCGCCGTCGCCGCAAGGTAGGCGTCCTTCCATGTTCCGTTCCCCACCGTGCCGGCGAGCAAGGGCGGCGGCTCCGACAAGGCCCCGTCGCCCGGCGATTCCCGGAAGTCGTCGAGGAAGTCGGCCAACTCCATGCGGAAGCTCCCACCCCGCAGCACGCGGCGCGCTACTTCGGCAAGCGAGTCCGGGCGGGGTTCCATCAGGGTTTAGAAAGCCGGAGCAATAGCTCCTCGACAAAAAAGCCAGTCCGTTCCGGTATCGCCTTGTCGGGGAAGTATTTCAGGACGATTCGGGCGATCCCCTCGCGGCTGTCCACCCCGAGATGCCGGCACAGCCAGAAAGCGTCGTCGAGATCCGGCGAACAATCCTCCTCGTCACCTCCCCCCATCCGTGCGGCGAGGCATTTCATCGCGAGCACATACTCCGCCTTCGCCGCATAGACCCGGAGATGGGAGAACTCGAGCGCATCGAGCATCTCGATGCCTTCGCCCCCCCGGATGGACAGAAACCCTTTCACATCGTCGTTCAGCCAATTCCCGGGCCAGCCCATTTCCACCGCCACCTCGAAGGCCGCCTTCCGCACGATGGCGGCAGGTTCGAAGACCGCATCGACATCCTTCGTCGAATTCCGCGCCGCGAACGCGAGGCACAGGCAGGCGCCACCGTAGAGGCACAGCTCGCCACGAATGCCCCGTTCCGCGAGATAGGCATTCACCTTCCCGAGGCCATGCCGGATCTCTTCCCGTGTCAATGCTTGCATAGGCGCGGACAAGCTACCCGCATTCCCGCCCGGCGTCGAGCCAATCACTCCTCCACCACCGGATTCGCCGGACGGGTCAGGAAATAGAGCGCAAAGGCCGCCCCGACGATGGCCAACGCGACGAAGGGAGCGATGTGGCCGCCCTCCCCGCTCCAGGCCGAGGCGATCCGCACCCCGATGAGAACGAGGCAGGCGACGGCTCCGAGCACCGGGACGAACAGCGGAACCTCGAAGGAGCCTCTCGGCTCGTCCCGTCGCCGCTTCAGGACGACGAGGGAGACATTCACGACCGCAAAGACCATCAGCAGGAGCAGCACGGTCGATTCCGCGAGCTGCTTCACCCCGCCCGACAGGATCAGGACGGTGACGACGGCGAACAGCACCGCGATGGCGAGATGCGGCGTGCGCCGCTTCGGATGGACCCGGCCCAGCAGTGCGGGCAGCAGGCCCTGGCGGCTCATCCCGTAGAGCAGACGCGAGCCCATGATGTAGTTGAGCAAGGCCGTGTTTCCGATCGCGAAGAGGGTGATGACGAGATAGACCGAATCGATGTTGCGGAACCACGGGGCCGCCGCTTTCGCCACATCCATCAGCGGAGCCTTGCTCGCGGCGAGCTCCCGCCAGGGCATCACCGAGACCGCGGTGACCGCGACGGCCATGTAGATGAGCGTCGCCGCCACCATCGCCCCGACGATGCCGAGCGGCACGTCGCGGCGCGGATTCTTCACCTCCTCGCTCACATTGAG
>CAYSZN010000051.1:0-7997 GCA_964435425.1 uncultured Akkermansia sp.
CAACACCGACGGGCTGGGCATGGGGCCGCGGGCGCAGATCGGCACCTTCATGGGCGACATCACTGTGCGCACCACCGGGTCCGGGGCCGACATCCGCTTCATCGGCCCCAGCGAGGCCGACGGCACCATGGGGATCCGGGGCGTCGACTCCTACGTGCAGCTCGGCCACGGCGGCTTCCGCGTCTTCGGCGACGTCGAGGGGAACATCACCGTGGAGAGCGGTGGCGGGCTCGAGTTCACCGCCCTGCAAGGCGCCGGCTCCATCACCAACACCGACCTCAACCACGCCGCCTATGCCCAGCTCGGGCACGGGGGCTACGAGTCGGGCGGCGCCTACACCGGCTTCATCGACGTCACCGCCGCCTCCGACATCCTCTTCCAGGGAGCCGACTCGGTCAACAGCGCCAACGCCGGCTACGCCCAGCTCGGGCACGGGGGCTACAGCACGTGGAAGGGGACGGGACAGTATCGCGAGGCGATCCGCGATCCTCTCACGGGGGCCATCCCGGCCACCCCCACCGTGCCCGTGACCGGCAGCACCGGCTACATCAAGGTGACCGCCGGCGGCGACCTGGAGTTCCGCGCCGGGCGGGACAACACCACCTACGCCCAGCTCGGCCACGGGGGATACGTCTCCCGCGACTCCCATTCCGGAGACATCACCCTCGACGTGACCGGGGGGATCGTGTTCCACGCCGGGATCGACTACCGCGACACCGACCTCGCCAGGAGAAACTTCGGGGAGAACAGCGTGGCCTACGCCATGATCGGCCACGGGGGCTACGACTCCGACGGCAACCACTACGGCAACATCGACATCACGGCCGGCCAGAACGCCTACGGGATCGGCCTGCTGCTGAAGGCGGGCGACAGTGCCGACAACTTCGCCATGATCGGGCACGGAGGGCGCAGCTCCCGCTCGGGCATGGGCGATGGAGCTCTCGCCTTCGGCCTCAACGGCAACATCACCGTCAACGCCGCGGGCGACATCAGCGTGGTGGCCGGGACCGTCCACAACAACGACCCCGCTTCGCGCGAGGACGGGCGCAACTGGGCCATGATCGGCCACGGTGGCTGGGACAGCGATCCCACCCCCAGCGGCAGCAATTTCTTCGGCCAGACCGGCTCCACCCTGCCCGCCGGCACGCTCGGGGCCGGCACTGGCAACTGGGGCCACTTCGGCGACATCTATCTGCGCAGCACCCAGGGCAACATCAATGTCTTCGGCGGCAGCATCGTCCCCGTGGCGGATCGCTACGACCTCGACGGCAATCCTCTGCCCTTCGCGCCGGACCCCCACGGCTTCCTCGTCAGCGCGGGCGACGGGAAGGGCATTCAGCATTTCGCCATGGTCGGCCACGGCGGCTACAACACCAGCGGCGACCATCACGGCAACATCACCACCATCGCCGACCTCGGCAGCGTCCATCTCGCGGGCGGCATGCTGACCAACGACAACACGGCCGAAAAACGCATCTTCGCCCAGATCGGCCACGGCGGCGGCGAGGCGGTCGGGCACCTCGGACGCACCAACGAGACCATTCGGGTCCAGGCGGGACGCGACATCGTCGTGGCCGCCGGGCAGGGCAACCGCAACCAGGCCCTCATCGGCAACGGCGGGGTGAACTTCGACGGCAGCCACACCGGCACCATCCAGGCCTACGCCGGTCGCGACATCCATCTGCGCGGCGGTGTGGCTGCGGAGCGCGTCGTCCGCCGCATCGGCGAGTTCCAGGACATGACGGGCGCCGACGGCGGCAATGCCAATGACATCGGCGAGTTCAACGGCTACTACGGCAGCGGCGGCCTCGGCTACCTGATGATGGACGCGGCGGCGGCCGCCGGGGGCGGTCAGAAGACCAAGCTCATCGGCAAGGAGATCCAGCCCGGCACGGTGGAGTTCCGCCTCGCCATCGCGGCGCCGACGCTCTTCGACGCGGCCAAGACGCCCGAATACATCGACGACGGCAACGGCAATATCGTCGAGACCGCAAATCCCACGAACATCGTCGGCACGATCAACTACGCCACCGGCGAGATCGCCTGGACCACGGCCATCCTCGCGACCAACATCGCGAACCAGCCCGACCTCTTCGTGAACTACGAGCACCGCACCGGCATCCGCAACGACGCCGTCTACGCCAACGCCACCATCGGCCACGGCGGCTACGCCACCGGTTCGCGGGTCGAGGCGCTTCCTGGCGGGGGGACCAATCGCGGCATCGTCGGCAACATCGACGTGCGCGCCGGGGTGAACGCGACGGGGACCTTCAACGGTTCCGGCGGCTCCATCACCGCCATCGCCGGGAACGATCAGCGCACCTACGTGCAGATCGGCCACGGTGGCATGGATTCGGCCACTCCGGCCGGGCACGCCTTCTCCGGTGCGATCACGACCAAGGCCGATGGCGGGATCGTCTTCCGCGGCGGTGGCGGATTGGTCGACAACCACCATGTCGCCTTCAACTACTACGGGACCGGCAGCACGGAGGTCACCGCCGTGACCGCGGCCTCGGACGCCGACCGATTGGACATCCGCTACGCCACCGTCCTGGGGGCCGGGACGCGGTCCAACTCCGGGATGTCCGACATCAACTACGCCTTCGCCCACATCGGCCACGGCGGGGTCAGCTCCCATGCCAACAACGGCCTCGACAACAACCTCAACGACCCTCTCGCTGCGACCAACAATCCCGCGACGGGACACAATGGCAACATTCTCGTCGAGACGTCCGCGGGCAGCATCGACTTCACCGCCGGGGGAGGGACCGGCAACTACCATTTCGCCATGATCGGCCACGGGGGCGTCTCCGTGCATGGCAACCACTACGGCGGGATCGAGGTGATTTCGGGCGCGGACATCAATTTTGCCGGTGGCGGCATGAGCTACCGGTCGGGAGCCACGTCGGCGGAAGGCCGGAGCTTCGCCCATATCGGCCATGGCGGGCACGCGCTGACCGGGAACCTGGAAGGCGAAATCAACGTGTCGTCGGCGGGTTCGATCAACTTCAGGGGGGGCGACAACCAAAGCGACCGCAGCCGTGTCCCGTACGGGGCCCACGTCCATGTGCTGAACTGGGCCGGCAACCAGGACGACAATCACTTCAACCGGACGGACATTCGCCAGAACCACGCCATGATCGGCCACGGAGGGAGCTTCGTCTACGGCGACAAGACCGGCGACATCGGGGTCACCGCAGGAAACGGATTGAACTTCCGCGGCGGCGACCGCCTCGATGGATCGCTGGACAACAACGCCGGCTATCTCAACTTCGCGATGATCGGCCACGGAGGCTACCAGGCTTGGCGGCAGTACCGCGTCAACAACACCGTGCCCGCCCTGCCGACGACGGCGAGCGCCGCCGACGACTGGAACCTGCCCTACTGGTGGGATCCGGTCGGGAACCAGTACGTCTTCGACGGCACCTTTGGACCGAATGGAGACGGCCAGTTCTTCTGGGCGGTGGACAACTCCATCGACCCCGCCCGCGGCTGGGGGAATCCCCTGCACGACGGCTTCAGCGGGAACATCACCGTGACCGCCACCGGCGGCGACATCCGTTTCCAGGGCGGCACGGGGATGGGTACCTTCGCCCAGATCGGGCATGGAGGCGTCGAGACCGCCGGCGACCACAACGGAGCCATTGTCGTGACGGCACAGGCCGGCGACATCGATTTCAACGCCAACCGCATCGAGGAGACCGGAGCCACCTCCACCGCGAGCAACGCCTTCGCCCACATCGGCCACGGCGGCGGCTACTCCAGCGGCGAGCAGAGCGGTTCCATCAATGTATCCGCCTCGGGCGAGATCCGCTTCAAGGGAGGCCGGCACGACTCCTACGCCATGATCGGCCACGGCGGGAGGGAGAGCAGTGGCACGTCGGGCGGACAGGTGAGCGGCTCGACCACCTACCGTCGCGTCGGCAACATGCTGCTGAGCGTCAACACGCTCTACCGTCCGGGAACCCGCAGCGGCGACATCTCCGTGACCGCTGGTGGCGACATCGCCTTCGTCGGCGGCAATCTGAACGGCGACCGGGCCTTCGCCCAGATCGGCCACGGCGGCTTCAACGTCCACGCCAACCCCGATCCGAATAGCCAGTTCGGCGACGGTCACAACGGCGACATCACCGTGCGCAGCACCGGCGGCGGCATCCTCCTGAAAGGCGGGCAGGGCACCACTGCCCACGCCCAGATCGGCCACGGCGGCACCCAGAGCTTCGGCAACCACGGCGGCGACGGCCAGAACATCGGCGCCGGCGACAACCGAACCCGGAGCAACATCCTCGTGGAGGCCGCCACCGGCATCGACGCGATCGCCGTGGGACGCTTCGCGAGCAACACCACCGCCGGCAATGTCGCCCAGATCGGCCACGGCGGGCGGCAGTCCAGCTTCCGCGACGCGCACGACATCGACGCCGCCCTCTACGCCAGGCTCCAGCCCTACACGGGCTACACCAATCCCATCACCGGGCTGGTGAACGTGGACGACGCCGGCCAGCATCCGCTGACCCCCTTCACCACCAACACCGACGGGCTGGGCATGGGGCCGCGGGCGCAGATCGGCACCTTCATGGGTGACATCACCGTGCGCACCACCGGGTCCGGGGCCGACATCCGCTTCATCGGTCCCAGCGAGGCCGACGGCACCTTGGGGATCCGGGGCGTCGAGTCCTACGTCCAGCTCGGCCACGGCGGCTTCCGCGTCTTCGGCGACATCGAGGGGGACATCACCGTGGACAGCGGTGGCGGGATCGAGTTCATCGCCCTGCAGGGAGCCTCGTCCATCGCCACCAACGACCTCAACCACGCCGCCTACGCCCAGCTCGGCCACGGCGGCTATGAGTCGGGCGGCAACTACAAAGGGGACATCAGCATGACTGCGCGCGGGAACGTCCTCTTCAAAGGGGCCGATTCGGTCAACAGCGCCAACGCTGGATACGCCCAGCTCGGCCACGGCGGCTACGACGCCAGCAAGGCTGGTGGCCAATACCGCGAGGCCATCCGCGATCCCCTCACCGGTGTCGTTCCCGTCGCCGTGGCGATCGCGACTGGAAATGCCCCCGTAGGCAACAGCGGCAACATCACCGTGAATGTGCTCAACGGAGGGAACCTCGAGTTCCTCGCCGGTCGCGACTACCGCACCTACGCCCAGCTCGGTCACGGTGGCCTCGCCACCCGCGACAGCCACGACGGCAATATCGAGGTGAACGTCAGCGGCGGCATCCGCTTCATTGCTTCGGTCGATGGCCCCCATTTGGCAGGCGACAACTGGGGTACCAACGAGGACACCTACGCCCAACTCGGCCACGGCGGCTACAACGCCCACGGCAGCCACAGCGGTGACATCACGGTCACCGCCGGCGTCTTCGCCTCCGGGGTCGACGCGGGCCGCAGCATCGTCTTCCGTGGCGGCGACGATGTCCGCAACTATGCCCAGCTCGGCCACGGCGGTGCCGAGACCGTCGGCTACGGGCTCTTGGATGACGCCATCGGCCTCAGCGGCAACATCGAGGTGACTACCGCCGGCGACATCCTCTTCGTGGCTGGAACCATCTCGGGCCGTGACATTTGGGACAACAACACGGGTGGCCAATACGCCCAGATCGGCCATGGCGGCTACAACTCCGACGTGGACCCGAACCGGGCCAACGTCACCGGTCGCTTCAACGCCAATGGCACGCCTGTCGGTCACAACGGCGACATCACCGTGACTGCCGGAGGCAACATCGAGTTCCTCGCGGGCGACGTCACCCGGACCTACGAGGCCAGCACCGGCCAAGGCGATGGGGCTTTCCACTACGCCCAGATCGGCCATGGGGGCTACAGCGCCTCGGGCAACCACTTCGGCAACATCACCGTGAAGGCGGGCCTCGGCCAGGACGACGCCATCGTCGATCCGGATGCGCGGATCTACTTCGCCGGAGGTGCTCCGGGCAGGTACAGTTGGGCCGACTATGGCATGTACGCCCAGCTCGGCCACGGCGGATACGGCGCTTCGGGGAACCAAGGCCAGCGCTCCGGCACCGGCGACGCCAGCATCGCGCTGGACACCATCAAGGTGGTCTCCGCCGGGGACATCCACTTCGCCGCCCTCGGCAGCGGGATCAACAGCTACGCGATGCTGGGGAACGGCGGCTACGGGAACCGCGGCGACCATGCCGCGAACATCGACGTTCGGGCGGGCGGCCAGCTCGCCTTCGAGGCCGGCGCTCCGGCGCTCAGCCCGACATCCGGGTACTACACTCAGTATTCCTGGGCGGGTGCCGTCAATACCACCGACAGCAACACCCGGACCCGCAGCCTGGACTGGGCGGCCAACCTGCATATCGATGGTACGCCGGCTCCGGTTGACGGGGTCAGCGGTCGGGTCAATCTCAGCCACGCCAGGGTGGTTCCGGGCAGCATCAAGATCACCATCCGTGTCACCACCCCCGCCGTGGCGGTGCTGGGAACCCTCTCCGACAATGGGATGGGCCAATTGATCGCCGACAACGACATGACCGCCGACTTCGGCGACGGCTTGGGCACCCGGACCATTACGGCCGGAACCCAGGTGGGCTACATCAACTACAATCCCACCGACACCACCACGATCACCTTCACACAGGATGTGAACCCCGGCCCGAGCGAAGGCACGGCCAACTTGGCTATCGAGTTCGAGCATTGGTCGGTGGACCGGGCCTTCGCCCAGCTCGGCAACGGCGGCTACGAATCGGACAACCCGGACGGGACGGCGACGGGATCCAATACCCTCGGCCACTTCGGCAACATCACCGTCCACGCCGGCGGGGATGTGCTCTTCGCGGCCGGCAAGGGTTCGACGAACTCCGCCCATCTGGGCAACGGGGGATACCAGAGCTCCGGCCGCAATTTCGGAAACATCCAGGTGGGCACGGCCGCCGAGCGGATCGGCGGAGCGGTCCTCCTGACGGGTGGCCACGGCGACTACTACAATTCGCAGGACGCCTTCGTCCAGATCGGCCACGGCGGGCGCAACTCCATCGGGACGAACTGGGGCGACATCTCCATCTACGCCACCACGGGGCTCGCGTCCGGGTACGAGAACGTCGGTCTGTTGCTGCAAGCCGGGTCGCGCAACAACAACTACGCCCTCATCGGCCACGGCGGCACGAGCTCCAAGTCCGGCACGGCCAACGACGCCGCAGGCATGGAGGGCAACAGCGGCAACATCGTCATCGACACCGTCGGCGACGTGAACCTCATCGCCGGCGTCCTCAACCGGGGCGGCTCCACCCAGGCCCAGTCGATCGACGACGGCAACCTCTACGCCCAGATCGGGCACGGAGGCTACGACGCCGACGTCTCCTGGAACGGAACCATCGCCTACGGCAACGGCATCGGCCACAACGGCAAGATCGCCGTGATCAGCCGCCAGGGCAGCGTCAACGTGCTCGGCGGCGACCATCTCCGCAGCTTCCTGCCCAGCGTCGCTCCCGCCGCCGGTCTCCACGATGGATTGACCTTCAACGGGGTCACCCGCATGGACGCGATCGCCGGGGGACGCTACCACTACGCCTTCATCGGCCACGGCGGCCTCGGCACCAACGGCAACCACTGGGGCGACATCGACGTCCGCGCCGGCTTCAACGACGCGGTCGTCCCCGGCCAGACCGGGGCGGGCACCAGTTTTGTCCGAGTCTGGGGTGGCCGTTCCCTCGCGGACAACGACGACAGCCAGCAATATGCCCAGATCGGCCACGGGGGCCGGAGCAGCGCGGGCAACCATGGCCGGGCCACCGACCTGACCTCGGTGCGGGCCGTCGGCGACATCGAGATCCATGCCGGGAACGGGATCGACAACTACGCCCAAGTCGGCAACGGCGGCACCGGTGCCCGCGGCGACCACAGCGGCAACATTTTCCTCTCCGCCGGAGGGAACGTCTCCATCCGTGGCAGCCAGGTCTCCAGCGCCCAGACGAACACCACCCGCTACTACCACGTCAGCTCGCTGGCGTTGGCGGTGCTGACGTGGT
>CAYSZN010000051.1:8007-11118 GCA_964435425.1 uncultured Akkermansia sp.
CCCACGGGGTCATCCCCGGCACCGTCTGGCTCGAGATCTTCAACGACGTGGGCACGCGCATCGGCACGATCGCGGACGACGGCACCGGCACCCTGCGGATCTTGGCCGACTTCACCGAACTGGTGGGCGGCGTCCAGCTCGTCGCCGGCCAGGAGGTGGGCACGGTGAACTACGCCGCGAACTGGCTCGAGTTCACCACCCGGGTCAATCCCGGAGCCGAAGGGGGCGCGGCCAACGTGGCTGTCAACTTCCAGCA
Source organism: uncultured Akkermansia sp. (assembly GCA_964435425.1). GTDB lineage: Bacteria > Verrucomicrobiota > Verrucomicrobiia > Verrucomicrobiales > DEV007 > Arctic95D-9. The sequence goes on from CAYSZN010000051.1 coordinate 8,264, forward strand.
CCTCGCCTCGCACCGCGCCTACGCCCAGGTCGGGCACGGCGGCTACGACGGTGACAATCCGGACGGAGGGACGTCAGCCAACGCGACGATGTACAATGCTGCCAACACCGTCGGAAACTCGGGGAACATCGGTATTTTCTCCGGTGGCGACGTCGTCCTGCAGGGCGGTCTCGGCACGCAGACTTGGGCCATGGTCGGACACGGGGGTATGTACATGTCGGGTCGCAATACCGGCGACATCACCTTGGGTTCGTCCACAAACCGTATTGGCGGGGCCGTCATCGTGCAGGGCGGCGGAGGCGAGCACTACGACACGGCCGATGCCTACGCCCAGATCGGCCATGGCGGGCGCATCTCCTACGGGGTGAACTCCGGTGACATCAGCATCTACGCCACCACCGGCCTCGCTTCGGAATACGACGGCATCGGCCTGCAGGTGCGCGCCGGGACGCGCAACGGCGCCTACGCCCAGGTCGGCCACGGCGGCCATGGCTCCCGTGCCGGCTTCTATATCGCCAGCCCCGAGCAGTTCATCCTGGAGGGCCACGACGGCGACGTCACCGTCGATGTCGTCGGCGACGTGAACGTCGTCGGTGGCGTGCTCAACCGGGGAGGTTCCACCGTGGCCCAGTCGGTCGACGACGGCAACCTCTACGCCCAGATCGGCCACGGCGGCTACGATGTCGATGCCAGCCCCAACGGCTCCATCGTCTACAACAACGTTGCCGACAGCGGGCACCGGGGCAATGTCGAGGTGATCAGCCAGCAGGGCAGCGTCAACGTGCTCGCGGGCGACCACTTGCGCGACTTCCTTCCCAGCTTGGCTCCGACGGCGGGCCTCTTCGACGGCTACGCCTATCTGGGGCAGCAACAGCGCATGGACGCCTACGCCGGCGGACGCCACCATTTCGCCCAGATCGGTCACGGCGGCATCTATTCGGTGGGCAACCACTGGGGCGACATCACCGTCCACGCCGGCTTCAACAGCGCCGCCGTCCAGACCGGCACCGCCGCGAACAGCAGCATCCGGATCTACGGCGGACGCTTCCTGCCGGACAACGACGACAGCAAGCAGTATGCCCAGATCGGGCACGGCGGTAGCAGCGCCAACGGCAACCTGGGCCGCGACGGCGACATGACCTCGGTGATGGCCGCCGGGAACGTCGAAGTCCACGCCGGCGACGGGGTGGACAGCAACGCCCAGATCGGCAACGGCGGATACGGAGCCCGCGGCGACCACCGCGGCGACATCCAGGTCTTTGCCGGCGGCAACGTCTCCGTGCGGGCCAGCCAGTTCTCCCGCACCCAGACCCTCGGAAACGGCCTCCGTTCCCGCTACTACCACGTCAGCACCGCCAACGCGAGCGAGCTGAACCAGAACCTCGACCGCGGCGGGCTGCTGCAGGCCGTCAGCGGAGGCAATGCCGCCGGTCTCGTCAACCTCCGGGCGGTCAACGGGGTCATTCCCGGCTCCATTTCGCTCGATATCTACAGCGAGGCGGGCTCGCTCATCGGCACGGTCAAGGACGACGGCACCGGTGCCCTGCGGGTCGTGGCCGACTTCACCGAGCTGGTGGGCGGCGTCCAGCTCACCGCTGGCCAGCAGGTAGGCACAGCGAACTATGCCGCCAACCAGATCCTGTTCACGACGCGGGTCAACCCCGGGGCGGAAGGCGGCGCGGCCAACGTGGTCGTCAATCTCGAGCATGTCCGCACGGACCGCACCTACGCCCAGATCGGCCACGGTGGCCACGAGACCGACAATCCGGACAATGACACCGTCCTCGGCCACAGCGGTGACGTCCGTGTCTCCGCTTTTGGTGACATCTCGGGACTCGCGGGCTTCTCCGCCGACAACTACGTCCAGTTCGGTCACGGCGGGCGCAGCACGCGCGGCGGCAACAGCGGCGACGTCACCCTCCGGGCCGGCGGGAACGTGGACTTCACCGCCCAAGGGCAGCAGGACCGCGCCTACGTGCAGGTCGGCCACGGCGGTTGGGACGCGGACGGCAACCACAGCGGCGCGGTGGTCGTCAGCGCGGGCAGCGGGGCCCTGGGCACCCATCTCGGCACGGGCCTCTTCGACGACCTCGGCGACTTCGACGGCGACGGCAATCCGGACGAGATCCAGTTCGCCCCCGTGGCGGCAGGCCAGGGCTCGGTGACGCTCACTGGTGGGTTCACCGATTCCTGGGTCCAGATCGGCCATGGAGGGCGCTCCTCGGGCAACACGGCGGGCAACGCGAGCGCGATGGCCGGCAAGGTCGGCGTGTCGGCGCATGGCGACATCGTGCTGCAGGGCGGGGCGGCCACGCGCAGCTTCGTCCAGGTGGGCCACGGGGGCTGGGAGGACGCCATGGGCATGACCCTGGGCGGCGACATCTCCGTGGTTTCCCAGACCGGCAGGCTCAGCGTGCTGGCTGGAGCGGGCAGCGAGGCCTACGCGCTGGTGGGCCACGGGGCGCTGCGCAACGCCGTCGCCAGCGGTCCCGGAGGCACGCGTTCGGGCTCCATCTACATCGAGGCGGGGAGCTGGGACATCGCGCCGGTGGGCACGACCTCCCTCGCCCGCATCGGCCACCGAGGCTCGGCGGCGAACAACGGGCTGACGGCGGGGAACACCTTCTCGATGGTGGGCAACGGAGGGGACGGAACCACGCAGTATGCGGTGGACGGGCCTCTCGGGGCGCTCGTCGGAGCGCAGGACCATGTCGCCGCAGGCGGCGGTGCGACCTTCGCGGCGCATGGCGACCTGACCGTGGACCTGCCCCTGGTGGGCAGCTCCGCCCTCGGCATCCACCTTCTGGCGACCGGGGACCTGACGCTGCTGAACGGCGTGCAGAACTCGGGGAGCG
>CAYSZN010000052.1:0-11085 GCA_964435425.1 uncultured Akkermansia sp.
AGGCGGGCTACACCGGACTGGTCCCGCCCTACGTCGTCCTGACACAGCCACAAGGCCGCTTCTCCGAGGCCGGATTCCTCGGCCCCCGCTACAAGCCCTTCGCCACCGGCGGCGACCCGAACGCCAAAGTCTTCGCCGTCGAGGGCATCGTCGCCCCCGGCATCGACGAGGACCACCAGAAGGAGCGCCGCCACCTGCTCGGCAAGCTGAACACCCTCGGCGGAGCCCTCCCCGGCAACGCCGCGATCCAAACGATGGTCGATTCCGAGAGCCAGGCCTACGAGCTGATCCTCGGCGACGCGGGCAAGCTCTTCGACCTCGGTCAGGAACAGGACGACATCCGCGACACCTACGGGCGCAACACCTTCGGCCAGTCCTGCCTGATGGCGCGGCGGCTCGTCGAAAAAGGCGTGCCCTACATCACCATCAACTACCAGGGCTGGGACACCCACAAGCAGCATTTCCAAATCATGAACCGCAAGCTGCCCGAGCTCGACCAGGGGCTGGCCGCCCTGCTCTCCGACCTCGACGGTAGAGGCCTGCTCGACAGCACCATCGTCTGGTGTACCGGCGAATTCGGACGCACCCCCAAAGTCGATCACGAATCCCCCTGGAACGGCGGACGCCACCACTACGGCAAAGTGTTCTCCAGCCTGCTCGCCGGCGGCGGGTTTCAAGGCGGTCAGGTCGTCGGCTCCTCCGATGCCAAAGGCGAGGAAGTGGCCGAGCGCCCCGTCTATCCCGCCGACGTCATCGGCAGCATCTACGGCCAGCTCGGCATCCCCGCCGACGCCCCCCTGCCCCATCCCCAAGGCACTCCCACCAAAGTCGTGCCCGACGAATCCGAAGGCGTCCCCACCGGAGGCCTGCTCAAGGAGCTGATCTGACCCGAATGGCGCTGTTTTAAGGACAATCACCGTGAAATGACATGGCAGCCAAAGGACCGGACCAACCGATTTTTAGGGGTAGGAAAATTAGTGGTAGGAAAATGCTTGTGAATATTCCTACCACTAATTTTCCTACCCCCTTTTCCCGCATCCGCCCTTCCACACCCGCTTAAAGCAGTGCCATTCTGATCTGACCCTGTCATGCAACCCTGTTAAGTCCGTCGCCCAACCCTGTTGACCACCGCGATGAACACCCTTGCCATCCTTTCCCGCCCGCCCGCGCTGGCCGTCCTGCTGGCGGGTTTCGCGTTTGCGTTTGGAGTGTCGTCGTCCCACGGAGCGCCCCGCATCGGCTACCTCTACCCTGCGGGAGGCCAGGCCGGCTCCACCTTCGAGGTCATCGTCGGCGGGCAGTCGCTCGACGATCCCGAGGGCGTCGTCCTCTCCGGCGAGGGCATCCACGCCGAAATCATCGAACACGACAAGATCCCCATCGCCCGGATCATCGAAGACTACCGCGACAAGCTCCGCACCCTGAAACCCGAACTCGACGCCCTCAAAGCCACCCTGACAGACACCCCGTCCGACAATTTTGCCGCCCTCACCGACACCGTCACCGACCTGCTCGCCGGAGCGGAACTCGACGAGAAAAAACTCCGGCTCATGTGGGAATTCGACCGCCGCCGGAACGATCCCAAACAGCAGCTCAACACCCAGATCGGCGAAGCCGTACGCGTGCGCGTCACCATCGATCCCGGCGTCGAGCCCGACATGCGCCACTGGCGGCTGAAAACCGCCACCGGCCTGAGCAACCCCATGCGCTTCGCCGTCGGCACGCACCCCGAGCGCCACGAGCCGCCCGCCCGCCGCTACGACCTGCTCGCCCACACCGGCATCCTCCCGGCCCCGAGACCCGCCGCCCCCGAGTCCGACATCACCCTGCCCGTGACCCTGAACGGCCGCGTCCTGCCCGGCGAGGTGGACGAGTTCACCTTCCACGCCAAAGAGGGCGAAAAACTCGTCGTCTCCGTCCAGGCGCGGAACCTCATCCCCTACCTCGCCGACGCCGTGCCCGGCTGGTTCCAGACCGTCGTCTCCCTCCACGACGCCCGGGGCAAGGAGCTCGCCTACGCCGACGACTACCGCTTCGACCCCGACCCCGTGCTCTTCTACCAGATCCCCCGCGAGGGCAGCTACCGGCTCCGCATCCGCGACTCCATCTACCGGGGCCGCGAGGATTTCGTCTACCGCATCAGCATGGGCGAGCTGCCCTTCATCACCGGCATCACCCCGCTCGGCGCGCGCGCCGGATCCGAGATCGAGCTGACCTACCACGGTGCCAACCTCACCGAGCGCCGCTTTCCCCGCCACCTCGTCCCCGCCGAGAGCGGCATCGTCGAGCTGACCGCCACCGGTCCCGGCGGACGCTCCAATCCCATCGCCTTTCACATCGACACCATCGCCGAGGACACCGAGCGCGAGGACAACAACCGCATCGGCGCCGCCAACCCCGTGCCCACCCCCGCCCTCGTCAACGGCACCATCGCCGTGCCCGGCGATGTCGATTCCTTCAAAGTCGAGGGACGCGGCGGACGCCCCATGAGCTTCGAGATCTTCGCCCGCCGCCTCGGCTCCCCCCTCGACGCCAACCTCACCATCTACGACCACGACGGCAACGTCATCGCCTCCAACGACGACCACGAAAACCCCGCCGCCGGGCTCACCACCCACCACGCCGACTCCCGCGTCACCGTCACCCTGCCCGGCAACGGACGCTGCTTCGTCAGGGTCGCCGACACCCAGAACCGCTACGGCTACGCCCACACCTACCGGCTCCGCATCGCCGAGGCCGTGCCCCGTTTCGCCATGCGCGCCACCCCCGCCTCGCTCAACGCCGTCGCCGGAGGCTCCGCCCGCCTCACCCTCCACGTCCTGCGCGTCGACGGCTTCGACGGCCCCGTCGCCCTGCGGCTCAAGGACGCCCCCGAGGGTTTCGTCCTGCGCGGCGGCCCCGTCCCCGCAGACGAGGACCAGGTCCACGTCTCCATCGCCGTGCCCGCCAGCCCCACCGAAGCCCCCGTCGAGCTCCAGGTCGAGGGCACCGCCGAGATCGACGGCAAAACCGTCGTCGTCGCCGCCATCCCCGCCGAGGACATGATGCAGGCCTTCGCCTACCGCCACCTCGTGCCCGCCGACCGCCTCCTCATCGACGTGCGCACTCCGCCCGAGCCAGTCACTCCCTGAACGACCATCGCATCCACTCCATCCGACATGACCATCGCCTTGCCCAAGCTCCTCCGGCTCTCCCCCGCGCTCGCCCTTCTCCTCGCCGCCTGCGGCGGAGACCCCGCCCCGCCCGTTCCCGAAACCCCTCCCGCTCAGGAAATCGCCGGGGCCGGTCCCGATCCGGTGCCCGCCACCGGACTCGCGACCTTCGGCGGCGGCTGCTTCTGGTGTACCGAGGCGATCATGGAGCGGCTCGAAGGCGTCGCCGATGTGCAGTCCGGCTACATGGGCGGACACGTCGAGAACCCCACCTACGAGCAGGTCTGCCGCATGGACACCGGACATGTCGAAGTCATCCAGGTCACCTACGATCCTGACAAAATCACCTACGACGAGCTGCTCGACGTCTTCTGGCAGGCCCACGACCCGACCACCCTCGACCGGCAGGGGGAGGACCGCGGGCCGCAGTACCGCTCCGTCATCTTCACCCACACCCCCGACCAGAGAAACCGAGCCGAGCACTCGAAACGCACCCTCGACCAGTCCGGCAAGTGGGACGATCCTGTCATCACCGAGATCCGCGAAGCCACGACCTTCTGGCTCGCTGAGGAAAACCACCAGGATTTCTACCGCAACAACCCCAACTTCGGCTACTGCCGCGTCGTGATCTCGCCCAAGCTGAAAGCGCTCGGGTTCGAGTGAGCCGGACCCGGTTTCGCCCCCGACCGGACATGCGCCCCACGCCCCCCATGAGAACGCCCAGCGACACCGGAGCCTTCTCCGAATCACCCGTCCCTCACGGCACCGGGTCCGCGACGTCCCCCGGCTTGCGCGTTCTCGACTGCACCATCCGCGACGGCGGGCTCATGAACGGGCACCACTTCGACGACCGCGTCGTCGCCGCCGTCCATGCCGCCTGCGCCGCCGCCGGCATCGACTACATGGAGATCGGCTACCGCGCCTCGCGCAGGGACATCCGCGCCGGAGAGCACGGCTGCTGGAAATACTGCCGGGAGGAGGACATCCGCCGCATCGTCGGCGAACGCGACGGCGGGCCGAAGCTCTCCATCATGGCCGACGCGGGCAAATGCGACTACCGCGAGGACATTCCGCCGAGACGGAGCAGCCTCGTCGATCTCGTCCGCGTCGCCTGCTACGGGCACCAGATCCCCCTCGCCCTCGACATGGTCAAGGACGCCCGGGACAAGGGCTACGAGACGACCCTCAACCTCATGGCCGCGACCACCCTCGGCGAAGGCGACCTCGATCGCCTCCTGCCCGCGCTCGCCGGGTCTGGAGCCACCGCCCTCTACGTCGTCGACAGCTTCGGCGCCCTCCATCCATCCGGAACCCGTCGCCTCGTGGAGCGATACCTCGCCGCCGTCGCCGGGACCGGCCTGTCCGTCGGCATCCACGCCCACAACAATCTCCAGCTCGCCTTTGCCAACACCATCGAGGCCTGCGCCGCCGGAGCCACCTGGCTCGACGCGACCATGGCCGGACTCGGACGCGGCGCCGGGAACTGCCCGATGGAGCTGCTCGTCGGCTTCCTCGGCGAACCCGGCTACCGTCTCCTGCCCGTCCTGAAGTGCGTCGACGAGACCATCGAACCCCTCCGCACCGATCTGGGATGGGGCTTCGACCTGCCCTATCTCGTCAATGGATTCTGCAACCTCCACCCCCGCTCCGCCATGGCCTACAAGGCCGCCCCCCGGAAGGGCGACATCGTCGCCTACTACGAGGAGGCGCGTCGCGAGGCCGAGCGCTCCACTCCGCCCGCGCGACCAGCGGCGGCAGGCTGACGCAAACATCGCACGCCCCCTGCTCTCAAACATTCAGCACCTTTTCTATCAGGTTCCTTGACCCTCATCAACGCAATCGCGCCAGTCCTGCCGTACAGTTCCCTAAATGGATCATCCCCGTTCCGGGACGATTCCTCCAACCACCCAGCCCCCCTATGATCCGCCCCCATCGCGTCGCCCTGCCTCTCATCGCCTCCTTCCTCCTGGTCCAGTGCGACAACGGGGGGATCAGCAAGAACGAACAGATGTCCCGAGATGGCCTGACGACGGAGCTGAACAAGCTCAGGGAGAACGCCGCCGCGATCCAGGCCGCCACCCCTGCTCCCGTCTCCACCGCCGCCGCGCCGGCCCCCGCACAAAGCGCCGAATACTACGCCAACCCGACAAAGCAGCCCGACAAGCCCGTCTCCGGCCACGAGGAGGCCATCCTGACAGATGCGCCAAACGTCCCGCCGCCGATCACGCGCGACCACCCCACCAAGGTCACGATCAAGCTCGAGGTCGTCGAATTGGTGAAGCGGATGGCCGACGGGGTCGACTACACCTTCTGGACCTTCGGAGGCAGCGTGCCGGGCAAGTTCATGCGCATCCGCCAGAACGACGAGGTCGAGTTCCACCTCATGAACCACCCCGACAGCAAGATGCCGCACAACATCGACCTGCACGCCGTGACCGGTCCCGGCGGAGGCGCGGCCGCGTCCTTCACCACCCCCGGCCACGTCTCGGTGTTCTCCTTCAAGGCGCTCAATCCGGGACTCTTCGTCTACCACTGCGCCACCGCGCCCGTCGGCATGCACGTGGCCAACGGGATGTACGGGCTCATCCTCGTCGAGCCCATCGGCGGCCTGCCCAAGGTGGACAAGGAATTCTACGTGATGCAGTCGGAGTTCTACACCAAGGGCCCCCACGGCGAGGCCGGCCTGCAGCCCTTCAGCATGGAGAAGGCCCTCGCCGAGACGCCGGACTACGTCGTCTTCAACGGTTCCGTCGGGGCCATGACCGGAGACAACGCCGCCAACGCGAAGGTCGGCGAGACCGTGCGCCTCTTCGTCGGCAACGGAGGGCCGAACCTCCTCTCCTCCTTCCACGTCATCGGCGAGATCTTCGACACCGTCTACACCGAGGGAGGCGTGAGGCCCAACCAGCACCAGGTGCAGACGACCCTCGTCCCTGCGGGCGGCTCGGCCATCGTCGAGTTCGGGCTCGACGTGCCCGGCACCTACATCCTCGTCGACCACTCGATCTTCCGCGCCTTCAACAAGGGCGCCGTGGGCATGATCAAGGTGACCGGCGACGAGAACCTGCTGACCTACTCCGGCAAGCAGGACGACCGCATCTACATGCTCGAGGGTGCCACGATCCAGAACATCCCGCAGGCCTCCAGCCAGCAGGCCCCGGCCGCCAACAAGGCCGAACGCATCGAGCGCGGCAAGATGGTCTACACCCAGGTCTGCATGGCCTGCCACCAACCCGAGGGCCAGGGCATCCCGCAGGCCTTCCCCCCGCTCGCCGAGGCCGACTACCTCAACGCCGATGCGGACCGCGCCATCGCCACCGTCATCCACGGACTCTCTGGCAAGATCAAGGTCAACGGAGCCGATTACAACAGCATCATGCCGCAGCTCGGGCTCGACGACGAGCAGGTCGCCAACGTGCTGACCTACGTCTACAACAGCTGGAACAACAACGCCACCGAGGTGCTGCCCGCGCAGGTGAAGCATGTCCGCGACACCGTGCCCGCGCCGACGCACACCGGAGAGGAGTGATCCCATCGGCCCATCGAACATGAGCACCTCCCGCCTCCGATCCCGCCGCGCGCTCCGCCTGCCGCTGCTCGCCCTCGCGGCCACCACCGCCACGTTCGCCGCGGACGCCCCCACACCTCCCGGCATGGTGTCCGTTCCCGGAGGCGTCTACACGCCGCTCTATTCGAAGGAGGCTGCGGCGCGGAAGGTGGAGCCCTTCCTCATGGACGAGAGACAGGTGACCAACCGCGAGTTCCTCGCCTTCGTCACGGCGCATCCCGAATGGCAGCGCTCCCGCATCGGACGCACCCTCGCCGATGCGAAATACCTCGCCCATTGGCGGGACGATCTCGATCCGGGCAACGAATCGCTCCTCGATGCCCCCGTCGTCAACGTCTCCTGGTTTGCGGCCAAGGCCTATTGCGAGGCCCAGGGAAAGCGCCTCCCGACCCAGGACGAATGGGAGCTCGTCGCCCTCGCCGACGCGGCCCGTCCCGACGCGAGCAAGGACGAGGAGTTCCTGAAGAAGCTCCTCGAATGGTATTCGAAACCGGCCGGCGGCCCACTGCCGAAGGCGGCGGAGGCCGAGGCAAACGTCCACGGCATCCGCGGTCTCCACGGCCTCGTCTGGGAATGGGTCGGGGACTTTAACTCCACCATGACCGTGGGCGACTCGCGCGGCGACGGCTCGCTCGAGCGCGACCTTTACTGCGGCGCCAGCTCCCTGCTTTCCTCGGATGTGAGCAACTACGCCGCCTTCATGCGCTATGCCTTCCGCTCCAGCCTCCGGGGAGACTACTGCGTCTCCAGCCTCGGCTTCCGCGGGGCGAGATCGGCGGCGGCGGCAGAGGCTCCCGCGACCCGCGCCTTCGCCACCCTCTACGGCCTGCCGGGACGCTGGACCAACCACGCCGGCGAGACCGTCGACCTCGCCTCCCTCGGCGGAAAGCCGAGAATCGTCACGATGGGCTTCACCCGCTGCGAGTATGCCTGCCCTCGCATCTTCGCCGACATGGGCAACCTCGAGAGACGGTTGGGACCCGATGCCGACCGGGTCGGATTCGTCTTCTTCTCCATCGATCCCGAGAACGACACGCCCGCAGCGATGGCCGCGAAGATGGCGGAGCTCGCCATGGGCCCCGACCGCTGGACCTTCCTCGCCGCACCCGATCCCGTGGTGCGCGAGCTCGCCGTCGCCCTCGACTTCAAATACCAGCCCGTCGAGGGCTTCTTCGCGCACTCCAACCTCATCGCCGTGCTCGATGCGGAGGGCAAGGTCGTCCATCGCGAGAACTCCCTCGGCCCCGACCTCGCCCCGATTCTGGAGGCCGTGCGCGGGCTGCTGAAGTGATGGGGAAAGGGAGCGCGGATACTGTTGCTGTCCGCAACTGGAGCCCATCCGCCTTTCCTATCCTCCGCAGCGGGCAGGAGTGCCCGCGCTCCCTTGGAAGAAGGGGTTCCGTCAATCGCCTACAAGCTCCAGTCCCGCGCGGACGGCGAGGGCGCGCTGGCGGACGTCGAAGGTGAGGAAACGCCGTGCCCCGAGATGCACGGCGGTGGCGACGTGGAAAATGTCGAGCGTCCGGTGGCCGCCTTTCGCCGTGGCTTGGCTGGAGAGAACGCGGGAGAGCCGCAGCACGGCGCTCATGTCGAAGGGAACCAGCACATTGATCCCGGTGGCGACATCCGACTCCCAATCCGCGATCATGCGGTCCGCTTCGCCGCGCGAATAGCCCTTTCGCTTGTCTTGGGAATGGAGCCAGACTTGAAGCTCGACCGCCTGGAGAAATTCGAACTCGAGCAAGGATGTGAAATGCAGAGGCTCGCCCATGGCTTCCCGCTGCGCGTCCGCGAGCGTGGAGTGTTCCTGCGTGCGATAGACCGAGCACAGAAAACTGGTGTCCGCGTAATGGATCATGGTTCCCCGGTTTCCAAGGCCCGCATCTCCTCGACTTCCTCCTGCGTGAAAAAGCGGTCTCCCCACGTCCTTTTCCGCCGCGCCTCGAAATCGGGCAACGGCGGCAGGGGCTTGGTTGGGGCATGGTCGGGCGTGATGCGGGCGATGGGCTTGGAATGCTTCGTCAACAGCACTTCCTCCCCCCCTTCGAGCCAAGCTTCGATCTTCGGGAAGTCGTAGCGCAAATCGCGGACCGTGGCAGTTTTCATAGTATCACGAATTTGTGATGTTTTTCGCCCGATGTCAAACTACCGTCGCAAGGACATGCGATCCGGCAGAGGTGAACGGTGGGGCGAGGCATCCCCGCCGAGCCGTCGTCGCGCCAGCGCCCTTGCGGACCTCCCGCGCTCTCCCAGCGCAGCGGCTCACCGAGGACGGTCTCGCCCTACCCGGCTGCCGCCGGATTTTCGAAGCGGTCGCCCCTCTTTTTCAGATTTGGGATGGGACCATCGAGAGCGGAACCTGTAGCCGAGGTCACTGACTTCGGTCGAGCGTCGAATGGACGCCCGATACGAGAACGATGATCTGAAAAAAATCTTCCTACCACTAATTTTCCTACCCAATATCAGTCCGCGCGAGGCTCCGAGAAAAGGGGTAGGAAAATTAGTGGTAGGAAGATTTCGGGGAAGCAATCCTGTAGCCGAAGGCATCGACCTCGGTCGAACGTCGAAGGGACGCCCGCCCCGCGCCCAATGGACGCGGCTACAGCGCTGGCTCTCCCCTATCCTCAATCCCCGAGCCGCAGCCTCGCGAAAGCCCCGCAGAGGCTCGCGGCGAGGGCGCGGGGCGAGGGCACCACGTCGTAGTGGTGGCGCTTGAACATGCGGGGGAACTGCTCGCGGGCGAGCCGCTCGATGGCGAAGGCGTGGGTGAGGATGCCGTGGCGTGCGCCGGTCTCGATGGCTTTGCGCACGTCGCGGATGCCGTATTCGCCCTCGTAGCGGTCGTAGTCGCAGGGCCGCCCGTCGGTGAGGAGGAAGACGATCTTCCGCTCGCCGGACTCGCGTGAAAGCATCTCGTGGGCATGGCGCAGGGCGGGACCGATGCGGGTGTAGCCGCGAGAGACGAGGGAGCCCAGCCTCGCCCGCGATCCCACCCAGCTCTCGCGGAAATCCTTGATGAGGTGGAACTCGCATTGCCGCCGCGTGTTCGAGCTGAACCCGGCCACGGCGAAGCCCTCGATGAACTCGTCGAGAACCTCGCCGGCGCAGAAGAGCGTCTCGCGGATGGTGTCGAGGACGCGGGCGTCGTCGATCCACGAGTCGGTCGAGAAGCTGAGGTCCATCAGGATCAGGGCCGAGACGTCGTGGAGCCGGCGGCGGCGCTCCACGTAGAGGCGCTCGTCGGGCGTCCGGCCCGCGGCGACGTCGGTCCGCATCCGCACGACGGCGTCGATGTCGAGGTCGGGACCGTGGGGCTGCCGCCTCGCCCGCTGGGCGCGGGTGGCGAGGGCGGCGAGCTTCTTGCGCAGGTCGAGGATGACGGCCCGGTGCCTCGCGGCGGTCTCCCGAGCCCATGCGGAATCGGCCGCGGTCGCCCGCGTCTCCCTGACAAAGCACCAATCCGGCTTGTGGCGGCGGCGTCTGTAGTCCCATTCGGGATAGGGAATGCCAGTGGCGGGGCCTTCCTCGGTGGCCTCCATCGCTAGTCCCTCGATGACAACGTCGGCGCGGTAGATGGAGCGGGGACGCTCGCGGCTGCGCAGCACCCGGCTCATGTCGATGGAACGGAGGGCCTCCTCGTGCTCGTGCAGCTCGTCGTCGTCGTCGGTCTTGCGGTCGAGGCCGCCGTATTCCTCCAGGGTCTCGGCCTTCTCGAAGGTGTGGATGGGCATCTCCGCCTCGACCGGCTGATCGTTGCCTTCCTCGATCGCCTTCACTCCGATCTGGCCCCGGCCCTCGATCTCGGCGATGTCGTCCGCCGATGCCTCGTCCGTCGCCTCCGCCGGGGCCACGGTCGCGGAGAGCTCGTCCCCGTCCGCCGCGCCCGCGATCCTCTCCCCGAAGAGCGCCCAGAGATCCGTCTCTCCGTCCAGAGTCCTCAGCGCCTCCTCGATCCGCTGCGGGAGGGCGGGAAACTCGCGCGACCATTCCGCGATCCGCTCCGGGAGTGGCTCAGAGGGCAGCTCCCCTCCCCCGCTCCGCAGCGCCAGCGCACCGAGGATGGTCTTGAGGCGGTAGAGTTCCTCGTTCGCCGCCGGGTCCCTGCCGGCGCTGAACTCGTCCGGCAGGAAGAGGTGCGCTCCGTCGCACAGCGCCGCCCGAGGGGTCTCGACGAGGGCGACGGGACGGCCGGCGACCATGCGGGCGAGGAGGAAGAGCTCCTGCCGCATCGGTTCGAGCCGCGCCCTCGCCTGCTCGCGGCGGCGCTCCTGCGGACGCACGACGAGGCGGCGGTAGAGCGCCTTGATCCCGAGGAAGAGATTTTCCTCCCATTCGAGGATGGAGCCCATCTAGAAGGGAGGTGAT
>CAYSZN010000053.1:0-11068 GCA_964435425.1 uncultured Akkermansia sp.
ACGGAGATGTCGAAGGTGCCGCCGCCGAGGTCGTAGACGGCGATCTTCTCCTCGCCCTTCTTGTCGAGGCCATAGGCAAGAGCCGCAGCGGTGGGCTCGTTGACGATGCGCTTCACATCGAGCCCGGCGATTTCGCCGGCGGCCTTGGTGGCGTTGCGCTGCGAGTCGTTGAAGTAGGCGGGCACGGTGATGACGGCCTCGGTGATGGTCTCGCCGAGACGGGCTTCGGCGTCGGCCTTCAGCTTCGACAGGACCATCGCGGAGATCTCCTGCGGGCTGTAGGTCTTCGTCGAGCCGCCGACCTCGACCTCGATGTGGGCATCGCCGTTGGAGGCCTTCACGATCTTGTAAGGCGTATTCTTCTCCGAATCGGTCAGTTCGTCGAACTTGCGGCCGATGAGACGCTTCGCCGAGAAGATGGTGTTTCGGGGATTCGTGATCGCCTGGCGCTTCGCGGCCTGGCCGACGAGGCGCTCGCCGTCCTTGCTGAAGGCGACGACGGACGGCGTGGTGCGCGCGCCCTCGGCGTTCTCAAGGACCACCGGCTGGCCGCCTTCCATGACAGCCATGCAGGAGTTGGTGGTGCCGAGGTCGATTCCTAAAATCTTGCTCATTCGATGGGGATTCCTCTCTAACGGTGTGTGGGGTGGATGGGAACGCTCGGTTCCCAGTTTTTCTTAGCCCGCCTCTTTGCATTCGGCGTGCCATATGGGTTTATTTTTATTCAATCCGTTGATAATCATTACATTACAATAAATCATCAATATCTCCCGATGTGGCAGAACCTCATCAAATGCGCCGAAAGGGCACAATCCACTCAAAACAATGGGCCAATTTGTCGCACCTGGGCCAGATTGGCCTATCGATGCAAATCAAGGAGCGAACGGGGAGACCAAGGAGCGGGACTTCCAAGTCCCGTTTTGCATCGGGGGGACTTGAAAAGTCCCTCTCCTTTGGAGCACCGCTCAGGAAGGGATGCCGAAGAGACCATCCGATCCCACCCACGCCGCCTCACGGCAGCCGCAGGCTCTGCCCGACCCGGATGCTGTCGCCTGTGAGGCCGTTGACGCGCTTCAGCTCCGAAATCGAAGTGTTGTACCGGTTCGCAAGGGCAAAGAGCGTGTCGCCCGAACCGACCTTGTGGTAGCTCGCCGTCGGCTGAGGTGCCGTAGCCCCAGCAGATGCCAAGAGCACCGCACCGTCTCCATCGCCCACCGTTCCAGAGTCGGAGGCAACCGTAGCCGGGACAGTACCATCGGCGGACCCCACCAGATTGACCGCCGTGGACGTCCGTGCCGCCGAGGCCTCGGCATAGGTCGGATAGGTGGCCGAAGACGGTGCCGGGCTCTCCGCCGCGGCGATCTGCGGAGCCGAGGCCGATCCAGAGGCGGTGCGGTCGCGGCCCGTGGCATTGTTCTTCACCCAGTCCTTGCGGTAGTTGCCCTGCTCGTCGAAGGGATAGTTCTTTCGCTCCATCCCATGGCCCGCCGGGGTCTTCAGCTTCGACGGATCGTAGCTGACGTCCTTGTAGGTCTTGGACGCCGTCGTCTTGCACTGCGTGAGGAACAAGGGAGCGAGAACCCCTGCGGCAAGGAGGAGGGCGGAGCGGAACAGCTTGGGCGAACTCATGGCGATGGATTCAACAGATGAAACGATTCGCGGACGAACTTCGTAGAACCGGAATGGCTTCAAATTATCAAATTTCTTTAAAAAATAAAGAAAACTTAATAAAAGAATCCACCCTCGGAGCCGCCATCGGTGCCAGACGCTGCCGGCTATGCCTTCTTCGTGGCAGGAGGCTCCGCCGGGAAGCTCTTCGGATCGACCTCGGAGAGGACCGCCCGGACCCCTTCCCTCTCTGGCTCCAGCAGCCCCTCCTCCTTCAGCATCTCCCGAAGGATCTCGACGACGCGGGGATGGCGCTCGGCATTCGCGAGGAGCGAGTCGAAGGCGAACTGCGGCAGGGCCTTGTAGAGCGGCACGTAGCCTTTGGGGATCTCCACTCCCCCGGGATCGTCCGGGGCATCGCGGAAACGGAAGGCGACGACGATGCGGCGGATCGCGGCCTCGGACCCGGTCGCGTAGAAGAATCCCCAGAGCATGTCCATCGTGTCCTGCTTGTCGAGCGGCATCTCGAGGATCTTCTGCGTCTCGCGCTTCTGCTCGTCGTAGGCCTTGCCGAAGGCCTCGCGCAGGATCGCGTCGGCCTCCTCGGTGCGGGAGAAGAGCATCGCCGTGCGGAACACCTGCATCTGCCCTGGCGAGAGGCCGGCGAGCGCCTCGTGCCATTCCCGCAGACGCTCCCGGTTCTGCCGGATCAACTGGCTGGTGAAGGCGATCAGAGCCGGCTTCGCATGGTCGTTGTCGAGCGTGCCATCGGCGGCCCATTGCTTCATTTGTCCGACGAAGCGCTCGGGCGTGGGATTCTCGTAGTAGAATTCCAGCCAATCCTTTTCCTCGGCGGCGGGACGTTCGGGAGCCACCTCCTGGGAATCCGCGGAGCGCGGGAGGGCGACGAAGGCGACTACGGCAAGAAAGAGAGGCAGACAATGGCGCATGACAGGAAAGGAAGCACATGCGATGGTTGTTTGACGAGCCGAATTGTTCATTTTTCCGCTTGAATCCTTGCCGATACGGGTAAAGTTCCCGCCCCACCATGGCAAAACAGAGTTGGATCACCCGTAACCGGCGCAAAGCGCGCACCGTAGCAAAATACGCCAAGCTTCGTGCGAAGCTGAAGGCGGAGAAGGACTACGATGGCCTCACCATGCTGCCGCGCGACGCCAGCCCGACCCGCGTGGTGAACCGCTGCGAAGTCACCGGTCGCCGCCGTGGCTACCTGCGCCGCTTCAAGATGTCCCGGATCACCTTCCGCGAAATGGCCTCCCACGGCCTGATTCCCGGCGTGACGAAGTCGAGCTGGTGAGATCGCCTCTCCCCTAGAACCACATGGAAAGCGGTGTCGAAAGACGCCGCTTTTTTATTGGCTGCTTGAAACCTCTCCGCCGACGGAGGATGTTCCTTCCATGCCTCTCTACGAGTACATCACCGCGGATCCCGAGACAGGGTGCCGGATCTGCCGCAAGGGTTTCGAACTCCGTCGGCCACTCGACCGCCCCGCGCTGGAGCTCTGCCCTCTCTGCCGGAATCCGGTGAAGAAGCTGCTCTCGAAGGGCGTCACCTCACCCAAGATCGCCAAGCCGCTCTCCGTCTCCGATGCGAAGAAGGCGGGTTTCACCGTCCTCGAACGGCGCGACCAAGGGACCTACGAGAAGCTGTAGCGCGCGCGCCTCCCCACCGCCGCCCCGCGTTCGGCAGGGCGGAAGAAGGCTGCTCCCGTCAGGGGGACGTCTTCGGAATGATGGTGAGCCGTCCACCCTCCACACGGATGTCCTCGATCCGGTCGAAGATGGCGCGGCCTTCTGGATTCTTGAGCGCTTCCTCCAGGAGATTCTGCGACCGCAGGCCGGACATGAACATCTCGGGAACGGGAGCGCCGTTGACGGAGAGGTTGTCGAGATAGAGGGCCGGCTGTCCCGACTCCATTCCGATTCTCACGCCGAGCTCGCCGTTGAAATACTTGCCCTTGAGCAGGTTCGCGATGCCCCCTTCCGGCAGGGGGAGATCGTCGAGGGGGATACTGACCTTGGCGTGGAGCTGGTCCTCCTCGATGCCCACTTCCGCCTTGCCCGCGAGCTGGGAGAATTCAGGATCGTTCCAGAGGACGAGGTTCAGCTCCTCTCCCGTCAGCACCAGAGGCACCGGATCGCCTCCATCGGCCATGCCGTTGCGGAAGGCCTGGGCCTTGGCGACGGCGGCGGCGATCTGCTCGGGAGTCGCCTGCGGCGCCACGACCGGCTGGGCCTCGTAGGAGGTGTACTCGTCGATCTTCGTCTCGACCCACTTCTTGCCTGCGATGCCCAGAGCGACCAAGCACACGATGCCGACGATCACGGCCAGAAGGCAGCCGACCCCACATCCGGCTCCGGCGCAGCCACACCCGGATTTCCGCGGCGGTGGCTGGTAGGCTGGCTGCGGCTGAGGGGGGTAGTAGGGCTGGGGAGCAGCCGGATGAAGAGGAGGCGGGGCGTCGTTCATGATGGACGGAACCGCCCGACTATAGCATCCCGCCGGAAGAAAGCCGACAGGAAATGTCCCCTCCGGGCCTTCTTTCCCCTCAATCCTCCCCCAGAGCCCGCGGGACGAGCAGCTCGAGGAGACGCCCATCTCCCCACTCGATTTCGCCCCAGTGTTCGGCCCTCACCTCGAACCACGCCGTTGCGAGAGTCGGGAACGACTCGATCCCGCCCGCCCCGAGAAGGCACACCGCCTCGTGCATTCCGGGATTATGTCCAAATACCAGCGCAGTGCCCACCGCCTCGTCGAGTCCCTGGACGACGCGGAGAATCGTGCGCGGCTGGGCCAGATACAGCTCGGGCAGCCTCAGGATGCGCTCCTTCGGAACACCGAGTCCCTCCGCCAGCATCTCCGCCGTGGTGGCAGCCCTGACCGCCGTGCTCGTCACGACGAGGTCGGGCACCACTCCCCGGGACCGCAGCGCCGCCGCCATGCGCGGCCCATCGCGCCTCCCCCGCTCGTTGAGGACGCGGTCATGGTCCGAAAGGCCCGGATGGTCCCAATCCGATTTGGCATGGCGAACGAGGCACAGTTGTTTCATGAGGCACCTTGACAGATGCCCGTTGTCTGACCAACCTTAAATCAACGGATTTTCAGAAATGGCCGCTCTCCGCACTCCCTCCCTCCTCGCCCTGTTCCTCCTCGGAGCCTCCGCCCCTCTCTCCGCCGACAACTGGCCGAACTGGCGGGGGCCCTACTTCAACGGCTCGTCGCAGGAGAAGGGCTTGCCCACCGTCTTCTCGAAGACCGAAGGCGTAGCGTGGTCGGCGGAACTGCCCGGCGAAGGCGCCTCGACACCCATCGTGTGGGACGACGCCGTCTTTCTCACCTCGACGGACGAGGCCGAGGACACGGTCGTGGCGATGCGGATCGATGCGAAGACAGGCAAGATCCTGTGGACCGACGCCCTTGGCAAGGGCATCCGCATCGACGAGCGCAGCACCTACGCGGGCAGCTCGGCAGTGACCGATGGAAAGACGGTCTGGTTCTTCAGCGGAGACGGCGACCTCGCCGCCTACGACTTCGACGGGAAGCGCCTCTGGCACCGCAACATCGAGGAGGACTACGGAGACTTCGCCTTCCAGTGGACCTTCTCCAGCTCGCCGCAGCTCTACGACGGTCTCCTCTATCTGCAAGTCCTCCAGCGCGACGTGCCCGTGAACGGACGCGGTCGCACCGATGGCCCCATCGAGTCCTTCCTTCTCGCGATGGATCCTGCCACCGGCGGGACGAAATGGAAGCACGTCCGCCCCTCCGAGGCAGTGCAGGAGTCCCTCGAGGCCTTCTCCACCCCCATCCCCATCCTGCACGAGGGACGGCCCGAAATCGTCATCGCCGGCGGCGACTGCCTCACCGGACACGATCCCGCCACCGGCCGCGAGCTCTGGCGCTGGGGCACCTACAACCCCGGCAAGATCGGCCATTGGCGCCTCGTCCCCTCCCCCGTCTACGGCGCGGGCACGATCCTGATCAGCGCGCCGAAAGGCGATCCGGTCTACGCCATCGCCGCGGGTGGAAACGGCACCGTGCCGGACAGCGCGAAGCTGTGGGTCAGCGAAGGCAAGGCAGTCACCACCGACGTGCCCACCCCGCTCTTCTACGACGGCTACTTCTACATCCTCAACGACCGCAACAAGTTCCTCTCCTGCGTCCATCCCGTTTCCGGCCAGGTCGTCTGGAGCAAGGAGATCAAGGCCAAGGTGAAGCTCGAGGTCTCCCCCACCGGCGTCGATGGAAAGATCTACCTGATGAGCCATCTCGGCGAAGTCTTCGTCTTCAGCGCCGGTCCCGACGGTGGCGAGGTACTGAACGAAACGACCTTCGGCGAATCGCAGAGCGTGAACATCCGCTCCTCCATCGTTCCCGCGAACGGCACGCTCTACATCCGCACCGACAGGGTGCTCTACGCGGTGCGGAAGTGATTTCCGCGAAGCGTGACGGCTCTGTCCCCGTCTGTTAAATCCGAAGCTCGAAATCCGAAGCTTGGGTTTCGGCCTAGCGGATCGCACGAGCGTTCCGCCGATGCCTCGGAAGAGTCGCCTCGTCCGCTACCTTCCAAAACCAGAGCTTCGGATTTCGGATTTCTTTCGCATTCGCAGCATCGACTCCTCGTCGGTGAAGCGTTCCAGTTCGCCGAGCGGAACCCAGGCCAGATCGTGCGATTCGCCGGAGACGATGAACTTCCCATCGCCTTTGTCCCGCAGGAGAAAGCGCACATCGTAGTGGAAATGCCCTGCCTCCTCCCCCCGTGCGGGAATGGCGTGGATGTCGAGATCGAAGATCCCCTGCCCGACCGGCTCGAGGGAGGCCAGCCCAGTCTCCTCGAACGCCTCCCTCGAGCTGACGGCGAGGACGTCGGGATCGCCGTCGGCGTGGCCGCCGGGCTGCAGCCAGCGGTTCAGCTTGCGATGATGGGTGAGGAGCACGCGCTCCCCGGCCCGGTCCAGAATCCATGCCGATCCGGTGACATGCCCCTCCCTCAGGCTCCTTTCGAAGCATTCTGGGTTCCGCTCCACGAAGTCCCGGAACCGCTCGACGACGTCCGCCTCGTCGGGATGGAGCGGAGCGTAGCGGTCGAGCAGAAGCAGCAGAGGTTGGCGATGCATGGACCGCTGGCCCTACAACCGAAACCTCGTCCTGTCGAGCGCGGCCTTGGCGGCGGCCCTACTTGAAATAGCGCTTCAGCACCGCCTGTTCCTCGGGCAGCAGCGTCTCCCGTGAGACCGCCTCGCCGCCCTGGCCGAGCGATTCCACGGCCCCACCCTGAACCGGCCCCGATGGAGCCGCGTCGATCTCCCGCTCCGTCTCGCCGAGGCCGAGCACTTCCCCGGCGGCAGCTCTGGAAAGGTCGTCGTTGGCGATCCGCTCGAGAGCCGAGGTTCCGAGATTGACCTCCTTCTCTCCGAAGAAGAGAGGGGCGTCGCCGCGCCCACGGGAGATGCCGCCGGTTCCTCCAGTTCGCCGCTCTCCGAAGGCCCCGGCCGCCTCCGCCTCTCCCTCTCCGAATTCCATCTCCCCGTCGCTGCCCAGTCCCGGTAGCCCCTCCATCGAGCCAAGCGCCCCCGCCCCCTTGCGGAGCTGCTGCTGCAAGGCCCTGAGCTGCTCGGAGGAAAGCTGGCTCAGCTTGCCCTGGCCAAGCGCCGCCGGATCGATCCCCCCAAGCTGCTTTTTCAGCGCTTCGTCGAGGGAGAGCCCGCTCCCCGCCAGCGCCTCGAGGGCCCGCTGCAGCTCCTTCTCGAGGCCCTTCCTCGCCGCTTCGCTCATCTGCGGGGAAAAGGCCTGCAAGGCCGAAAGCGCTCGCTCCAGCGCATCCATCTCCGCCGCGAGATCCCGGATCTGCATCCCCAGCGACTCCCGCAGGGTATCGGTCGCCTCGAGGCTGGAATGGCTGAACCACTCCTCTTCGGGACGGCTCCGCAGCTCCTCGACGCGGCTTTCCAGCTCCCGGATCGAATCCTCCTCGATCAGCCCCTCTTCCTCCAATGTCGCGAGCCAGTCCTCCATCTGCTGCCACGCCCCCGGTTCCGCCACGTCCCCGGGTAGAGCTCCCGATTCCGGAAGAGGCATCCACCATGCCGCCGCCACGAGGAGCAGGGCGGCGAAGCCCGGCAGCCACGCCCGTGCCACGTTCCAGCGCAGGTCCGCGCCACTACCGTCGTTCACTGGCAAATCGGGCCAAGGCCCCACCCCGGAAGCCGCGGAGACGAGACGGCTCCGAAGCTCCAGACGGTCATCGAGCCTGACCAGACCCGTCTCCATGCCGACGAAGCGCCTTCTCGCCAGCAGCCATGCCGCCAGCGCCAGCCCGGCGACGGTTCCCAGCAGGACAGCGCCCGCCAGTCCGGGCGAGAGCCATCCGGGCCACCACGCCCTCGCCCAGAGAAGGGACACGGAGAAGAGCAGCAGCCCGGCGATCAGCAGGGCATTGAACCGCTCCAGCCACCACGCGGCATTGAAGCGCCTCGCGAACGAGGCCGCCCGGCGTCGCCATGCTTGCTCGAGAGCGGCCTGATCCATCGCGGGAGCTTACGGCGCGGCATCGACCGACGCAAGGACTCCCGCCAATTCCAGCTTCAAGTTCCCCGAACCGGGAGAACCGATCCACCGACCGTGGCCGGGGAGATCACTCCTCGCCTGCGGGAGCCTCGGCTTCGGCAGCAACGTCCTTCTCAGGAGCCTCTTCCTTCGCGACCGCAGCCGTCTTCTTGGGAGCGGCTTTCTTCGTGGCAGCCTTCTTGGCAGGAGCTTTCTTCGCGGCGACCTTCTTCGGAGCGGCGGCAGCAGCGGCCTCGCCAGCTTCTTCCGGAGCCACTTCGTCCTTCGCGGCCTTCTTCTTCGAAGGCGACTTTCTGCCCAGCGCGGCCTGTGCCTTGACGGTCGCAGCCTTGCGCTTCAGGTAATCCTTGCGACGAACGCGCTTCTCCACCTTGTTGTGTTGCTTGCCCATGGAATGTTAAAAATCGATCCGCTTGCTGCGAAGGGCGGCACTAAAGGACAAAAGGCCCTCTGTGGCAAGCGGAAATGCACAGGGGACAGGCACGCGCAAGGGATGCGCCTTCTTTACAAGCGCCCGGCGCTCGGGCATAGTTCCCCACGATGGCCCCGCCTCTTCTCGACGCCCTGCTCGATTCCCCCGCCCTGCCGGAACTCATCTACGAGGCGCAGAAATCCCTCGCCCAGGAGCAGCGTCGGCGACGGAAGTTCTACGAGGACATCACTCCGGAGAACAAGTGGGAGTTCATCAACGGCGAGGTGATCCATCACTCTCCGGCCTTGGAGCGCCATCTCGGAGCCAGTCTGCGAATCTGCGAGCTGCTCCGCGCCTATGTGCGAACCCGTGAACTCGGACTCGTCTTCTACGAAAAGGCGATGACCAGCTTTCCCCGCAACGACTACGAGCCCGACGTCATCTACTTTGGCACCACGAAGGCCGCCCTGATCGATCCGGACACCCTTCGCTTCCCCATTCCCGATCTCGTCGTCGAGGTGCTCTCCCCCTCGACCGAGGCCCGCGACCGCGGGATCAAATTTCAGGACTACGCCTTGCACGGAGTCGGCGAATACTGGATCGTCGATGCGCTGGCCGAGACGGTCGAACTGCACCGCCTCGAGGGCGACGCCTATCCACCGGCGGAGCGCCAGTCCGAAGGGATGCTCGTCAGCACCGTGGTCCCCGGCTTCGAGATTCCGGTGCGGGCGGTCTTCGACGAACCGGAGAACCTCGCGGTGCTGCGATCCATGCTCGGGGAGGCCGGATGACTCCTTCCGAAAATCCCTGGACCACCCACCGCACCCGCGTCGCCTACGAGAATCCGTGGCTCCGGGTGGACGAGAGCGAGGTGACCCATCCCTCGGGCCGTCCGGGCATCTACGGAGTCGTCCATTTCAAGAACCGCGCGATCGGCGTCGTGCCCATCGACGGCGAGGGCCACACCTGGCTCGTCGGCCAGTATCGCTATCCCCTCGGCGAATACAGCTGGGAGATCCCCGAAGGCGGCTGCCCTGAGAGAGAATCGTTTCTGGAAGCCGCCCAGCGGGAACTGCGCGAGGAGACAGGGTTGGTCGCGGGACACTACAGGGTCTTGTGGGACGGTCTCGCCCTCTCGAACTCCGTCAGCGACGAACGCGCCACGATCTTCGTCGCCACGGAGCTGACCCAGGGCGAAGCCTCGCCCGAGGACTCCGAGGAGCTGCGCCTCTGGCGGCTGCCGCTGGACGAAGCCATCAAGATGGTGAAACGAGGGGAAATCACCGATGCCATGTCGGTGATGGCCTTGATGCGACTAGCGCTCGAGCGTGCAAGCGCTTGAAATCCGAAATGCTTCGCTGGACCGCTGATTGGCGCGGATCCTCGCTGAGATTTCCAAACCCAAAAAGATCAGCGGAAATCAGCGAAGATCAGCGGTCGCCGGAGGCCAAATTCGGATTTCGAGCTTCGGATTTCGGACTTTCACTCTTCGTTCAGCTCCCGCAGCACCTCGGGATCGCGCACGTCGACCCAGTCGCCGGCGAGTTCGACGGCCTCGATCCTCAGCCCGTCACGGACCTGCGCGGCGATGGCGTCGGTGAGCTCGTACTCGCCGCGAGGGGAAAGCTCGAGCTTCGCGGTGTAGTCGAAGATGCGGGGGGAAAAGGCGTAGATGCCAGCGTTGTAGTAGGGACTGGTCGGCTGGCCTTCGGCAGGCTTCTCGATCAGGTTGGTGACGAAGCCGTTCTCGACGAAGACGGCTCCGCCCTTGCGGACGTCCTCGTCGATCTTCACGGTCAGCTTGCCGTCGACGCCGGTGAAGTCGGCCAGCGGCGCGTAGGACGACGGCGGCACGAGGATGTCGCCGTAGCTGAGAATGAAGGGATCGTCCCCGGCGAAGTCCTTCGCCAGCTCGACGACCCGCCCGGTGCCGTCCTGCACGACCTGCTCGACATACTCGATGGCGCAGCCAAAGGCGGAGCCGTCGCCGAAGTGGTCGACGATGACCTCCTTCCGCCAGCCCACGACGACGAGGATGCGCCCGATCCCGTTGGCGACGAGTCCGCGGACGATGGATTCGAGGATGGGCGTGCCCTTCACCCGCACCATGGGCTTGGGCAGCTCGTCGGTGAGCTCCTTCATGCGGGTGCCGCGCCCGGCGGCGAGGATGACGGCTTTGGTCGTTTGGCTCATTGTCAGGATTCGGTCGGTATCAATCCGACTCTGATAAGGATTGGGATTTGGACCACAATCGGAGATAGATGCGGAAGCATCAAATGACACGAATCACACGGATAGAACTCAAGAAAATCCGTGTTCATCTGTGTCCATTCGTGGTCGACATTCAGATGCAACGAAGTAGAGCGAGAATCAACCGAGGCGCTTCACGAACGCGGCCATGCGGTCCATCGCGATCTCGATCTTGTCGTAGGCGGTCGCGTAGCAAGCGCGCACGCTCCCCTC
>CAYSZN010000054.1:0-4481 GCA_964435425.1 uncultured Akkermansia sp.
GCGGCGGTCCCAGTCGGGGACGTCGACGCGGTGATGGTAGAAGAGTCCGGCCCCTTCCCGCGAACGACGGAAGCCCACGACCCGCGCCGCCCCGCTCCGCGCGAGCCAGGCGCTGCGGAAGAGCCCCTGAAAGTCGACGGCGAGGTCGTAACCGGCGGGGCGCAGCTCGCGGACGGCCCAGGCATGGCCGCGGAGGAGCCCGGCAGGACCGCGCAGCTCGCGGCGGGGGAAGGCGACGATGCGGTCGAGGAAGTCCGCCCCTTCGAGGAGAGGGCGCCATTCGGTGTTCGCGAGCCAGTCGATCCTCGCGTGCGGCGCGGCGCGGTGGATCGCCTCCGCAGCCGGCAGGGCATGGACGATATCGCCCAGCGAACTCGGCTTGACGATGAGGAGGCGCTCGCAGGCGGAGAGGTTCACCGGAAGGAGGCTGCGTTATTTGCCGAGCTCGAGGCGGTGCGCCAGCATCTCGGGAAGCCCGGCGTCGATGATCTTGTCCTGGGCGGTCTGGAGGTCGTAGTCGATGCGGTGGATCACGACCTCCTGGCTCGGCACGTCGTAGGTGGCGTAGGAGGCATGCCAGTCGCCGTCGCGGGGCTGGCCCGCGCTGCCGACGTTGATGAAGTACTTCCGCCCCATCTCCAGCTTCACCGACATCGCCTCGAGCGGCTCGACGGTGTCGCCCTTCACGTAGATGCGTGGGGTGTGGGTGTGGCCGTAGAAGCAGAGCTGGGTGAACTGATAGCTGAAGCTCGCCATCGCGTCGAACTTGTTCGTCACGTAGGTCCAGCTCCCCGGCGTGTCGAGGGTGGCGTGGACGATGGTGAAGTCGCGCACCTGGCGCACCAGCTTGAGCCCCCGGAGAAAGGCGCGCTCGTCGGGATCGAGTTGGGCGCGCGTCCATTCCATCGCTTGGCGGGCCAGGGGGTTCAGCCCCTCCAGCGAGGTTTCCAGTACTGCCTCCTCGTCGTGGTTACCCTTCACCACCGGGCAGCCCATCTCCCGCACGATGGCGAGGCATTCCTTCGGATTCGCCCCGTAGCCGACGATGTCGCCGACGCAGACATGGTCCGTGCATCCCTGCTGTGCCGCATGCGCGAGGACCGCCTGGAAGCCCTCGAGATTGGCATGGATGTCTCCGAAGATGGCGTACTTCATTCTGTCGGACCCGGCAACGGGGTGTGCCGGGGGAAGCCGGAACTAACCATAGATAGGGGTTTTCGCAATCCGATGGAAGAAAAAGCGTGGGGCCGGTCCGGCGCGATGCCGCCTAGTGGGGAGTTGAGAGTGGATGGTTGAGAGTTGAGAGATTGCGAATCAACGCGTTGCATCGAATCTGAATTCCGGCGCAAGCCGCTCGCTTCAATCTCTCAACTCCCCCCTCAACCTCTCCCGAGGTGGAAGAGTCCGCGCTTCAGCGCCTCGGTCACGGCGTGGGTGCGGTCCTTGGCGTTCAGCTTCGCGAGGATGGACTTCACATGGTTCTTGACCGTGTTCTCGGAGAGGGAGAGGACCTCGCCGATCTGCTTGTTGGCGCGCCCCTCGGCGACGAGCTTCAGGATCTCGAGCTCGCGACCGGTGAGATGGCTGCTGTGCTCGCTCTTGGCGAGCAGGAGGGAGATCTCGGGCGGCAGGTAGCTCTCGCCGCGCCCCACGGCCCGGATCGCCTTGAGCAGCTCGGCGCTATCCTTGTCCTTCGAGAGATAGCCCCGGATGCCGGCGTCGAAGACGCGCCGCACGTCCTCCTCCTGCATGTAGCTGGACAGCATGAGGATCCGGTGGCCGCGCAGTGCCTCGGCGACCTCGATGCCGCTCATGTCGCGGAGGCGCAGGTCCAGGACGATGACGTCGGGACGGTGCTGCGCGGCGAGGGCGATGGCCTCCTCCCCGCCGCCGGCCTCCGCGACGACAGTGAGGTCGGGCTCGTCTCCGATGAGGCTGGCGAGCCCCCGGCGGACGATGAGATGGTCGTCGACGAGGAGGACGGATAGCGGCGGGGGGGTGGGTTGGCTCATGTCAGATTCAAGAAAAGCTCCACGGAGGTGCCCCGGGCCGGGGCGGAATGGATCGCGAGCTCGGCGCCGAGCCGCTCGGCACGCTCGCGCATCCCCTGGATGCCGTAGTGCCCGTCGGGTGGCTTCGAGGTGGCGGCGAAGCCGACGCCATCGTCGGCGACGACGATGCGGGCCCGGTCCGGATCGGCGGCGAAGGAGACTCTAAGGTGCTTCGCTCCGCTGTGCCGCAGAGCGTTGGCCACGGCCTCGAGCACGATGCGATGGCAGGCGAAGGCCGTCTCGGGCGGCAGCGCGGGCGCCCCGTTCCAGCCGCTGCGCTCGGCCTCGAAGACGACGTCGGCCTCCTCGCAGCGGGCCTTGGCGGCGGCGAGGGTGGCGGCGGGAAAGTCGAGAGACTCGGCACCCGTCGGCACGCGCAGGCCGATGAGGGAATCCCGCGCCTCGGCGAGGCTGTGCTCGACCATCTCCCGGGCGGCATCGAGCTTGGCCCTCGCCCTCTCCGGGTCGCTGGAGAGATGGTTCGAGACCGAAGCGAGCTGGTAGCCGACGCCGGAGAATCCCTGCGAGAGAGTGTCGTGCAGCTCGCGGGCGATGCGGTTGCGCTCCTCGAGCGTGGCGTTCGACTCGATCTGCTCGGTGATGAGCGCGGTCTGCTTCTGGACGCGCCGGTTCAGGGCGACCAGCCAGGCGAGGACGAGGAGGACGCCGGCGGCGAGGACGAGGATGGCAGTCCAGTAGCGCTTCGGCGTCCACCACGAGGGCACGGCGAGGACTTCGATGTCGCCGGCATCGCGCAGGGCGACAGTGACCGACCGGACTTCGCCGCGCTCGTCGGCGTCCACCCGCTTCACACCGCGGACGCGCAGCTCGCTGCCCTCGGGCGGCAGGCTGGCGGCGAGGCCGGGGGGCACGCTGACGGGCACGAGGGATTCGTCGATCTGGAGGTTGATGAGGCTGCGGCCTTTCTCGATGAGCCGACCGGAGAAGGTCACGAGCTGGAAGGCGTGCTCCCGCGACAGCGGCGCATCGTCGGCGACCGGCTCGGCGGGCGGCTCGCCTGTCTCCGAGGGCGAGACCGTGGCGTAGCGCAGGCCCACGAAGTAGCCCTGGGTCTCGGGCAGGCCGGTCAGCGTCACCGGCTCGCCGACGGCGACGCCCGTCGGCATCAGGGTCGCGATCCGCGCGCCGTGCGCACCGGACTGGACGACAAGGCTGGAGGGGCTCTCCACAAGCGTCACGGTGCCGCTCGTCTCCACCAGCCCCTGCCGCGTCCGCCTGGAGTCCCACCGACCGATCTCGTCGAGGCGGACCGGAGCGGACTCGGAGGTGCGCTCGATCACGGAGACGTGCTGGTGCTTCGCGCAGACGATGTCCGAGCCGATCCGCTGGCGCTGGTCGTTGAAGAGCGGTGCGCCGCTGCCCTGCAGCCGCACCCACGAGCCAACGAGACGGCGCAGGCCCTCGACGTCGAAGTCCTCGTAGGCGTTCCGGAAGCGGATGACGA
Source organism: uncultured Akkermansia sp. (assembly GCA_964435425.1). GTDB lineage: Bacteria > Verrucomicrobiota > Verrucomicrobiia > Verrucomicrobiales > DEV007 > Arctic95D-9. The sequence continues at coordinate 3,517 of CAYSZN010000054.1, forward strand.
GATCGCTCTGCCCCGTGACGAGCAGCCCCGAGCCCTCGCGCCTCGACTCGCCGAAGGCCACGTCGACCATCAGGCCCTCGATCTCGACCCAGCGGTTGTCGCCCAAGCCCGTCTGGACGAAGTCGGGCCGGAAGTTGAGCGGCTTCGGGGGCGACTTCGTCCCTTCCTTCCTCATCTCGTCGACGACGACGAAGGGGCCGTGGAAGCCGCCCGTGGCATTGCCCGCGACCACGACCTCGTCGCCGATGCGGGGCATCTCCCCGGGCGACCGCTCGAAGAAGAGGCCGCCCGTCGCATCCTGTCCGTCGAACCCGTCGGGAAAATGGGAGATCACCGTGACCCGCAGCGAGACCGGGGGCGCGAGCCGCGACTCCTCGTAGCTGAGCTTGCGGACGTCCGCCACGGTCCGCAGCGGCCTCATCGAGACGGGCGCATCGTAGGCGTCCAGTCCGCCTGCGGCGGCGAGCAGAGAGACGATGATGATGGCGCGGAGCCGCATGGAGGAATCCTATCACGAAATGGAGAGCGTGGCGAAATCCGAGTTGGCCTCCGGCGACCGCTGATCTTCGCTGATTTCCGCTGATTGTTTTGTCGCAGGAAGCCCTGCGATGAAGAACGGATCGGAGGATGTGCCGTGGGGCGGAATTCTTTCCGCCTTCTCCAGGCCCGACGAAAGGCGGAAAAGGATTCCGCCCCACGGAAGGTAGCGGAAGAGGCGACTCTGCCGACCCATTCGCGAATGCGCCTGCCCCTTCTTCGCGATTGACCTGCGCCATGAAATCCCGCATGGTGGTAGGAATTTCGCGCGCCGCCCCTCATGAGAGCTCCTTCCGTCTTCACCTGTTCCTTCCTGGTCGCCGCAGCCTTGGCCACCTCAAGCCCCTCCAAAGCCGCGGATGCCTACTCTCCGGTCTACGGGTTCCTGAAGTTCGACTGTCCCGCCGGATCCGACACCGTCGTCTCCG
>CAYSZN010000054.1:4491-11056 GCA_964435425.1 uncultured Akkermansia sp.
GGAAACGTGGCGAGATGCGGGTGCCTTTCCCGTTGGCTTCGCGAATGCGTCCGATCCCTTCTTCGGGATTGACCTGCATCGTGAAATCCCGCATGGTTGCAGGAATTTCCCGCGTTGCGCCCATGAGAGCTCCTTCCGTCTTCGTCCGTTCCGTTCTGGTAGCCGCGGCTCTGGCCGCCGCAAGCCGCGCCGAAGCCGCGGACGCCTACTCTCCCGTCTACGGATTCCTGAAGTTCGACTGCTCCGCCGCGTCCGACACCGTCGTCTCCGTGCCCTTCCATCCCGTGCCGAGATGGGCCGGACGCCTGTCCGGCATTCCCCTGCCCGAAGGCACCGACCGCGTCCGCCTCGCCCTCGCGAACTCGCCGAGCTTCGCCGCCAACGAGCTGACCACCCGGCCCCATTTCCTCCTTGTCCGCGACACCTCGGGCCCCACGGGAAGGCATTTCGACATTGTCGCCCATTCCACCAACCACATCGACATCGCCGCCGAGGTAGCCGATCTGGACGGACTCCTCTCGAACGGTCTCGTCTCCGTGATCCCCGCGTGGACGCTCGACTCCCTGTTCCCGCCAGCCTCCCAGACCACCTTCCATCCCTCCACCGGCCCGCTCGCCTCCAAGCGCGGATCGGAGCTGCTCTTCTTCGACAACACCACGGCAGGCACCTCGCTCGCCCCCTCGCGGCGTTTCTATGTCACCAGCAGCGGTTGGTTCGAGGTCGGCAGCTACGCCCCCGCCGACAACGTCGCCCTGTCGCCCGGCCAGGCCTTCCTCGTCCGCCATCCCGAAGTCGCTGATGCGACCGAGTTCATCCCGCACCAGCAAGTCTACGGCGGCCCCGTCACCCTGCCGGTCCGCACGGACGCGGGGAAGGCCGTCGACACCATGCTCGCCCTGCCCCGGCCCGTCCCGATCACGCTCGCCGACATCGGCGCAGGAGGACCCGTCGAGGAGAGCGCCACGACCGCCTCGAACGACCGCAAGGACCAGCTCCTCGTCTACGACAACAGCGCGGCCGGCCTGAACAAGCAGCCGACGACGACCTACTTCCGTGTCGGCGGTGAATGGCGGAAGGACGACGAAGGCGACGGATTCCCCGTATCCGACGCCGTCTCCATCGAACCCTCCGCCGGCCTCCTGCTGCGCAAGGCCGCAGGCGGAACGGGCGGCGTCCTCCATTGGACCCATGCGCCCACCTACGACGTCACCGCTCCCTGATCCTTTTCCCCTCCTCGTCTTGTCCGGGCCTATGAAAACCATCGCCATCGCCATCGCCTGCTCCGCCCTGCTCCTCGCGCTCCCTGCGGCAGCCACCGTCTCGATCGAATTCCAGATTGGCGGAATCGAGGTACCCGCCGGATCGATCGGCGTCCTCGTAGCCGACACGACCGGAGACGGCTTCGCCGATCCCTCCGCCTCCTCCGGAATCCTCAGCGTGGGCGAAACCATCGGCGACGATGTCGTCGTCGCCATCCTCCCGGCATCCACCCTGCCCGCCTGGGGCACCAACCAAGGCGTCGCCGGCCACGTCGTCATCGACTACGCCGAGCCCGAGCTCGCCAACCTCGGCGTGGCCGCAGGGCAGCCGCTCATCCTCCACATCTTTCCCGACCGCGCCGAAGACGACAGCCTCCGCCCCGGCGAACCCCACCTCTCCTACCGCAGCGAAGACCTGACCCTGAACAGCACCTCGGCCTTCGCCCTCCCCCCCGACGGAGGTGCCTACCTCCTCGCCGCGCTCGGCCCCGAGCACTACGACGAGGACATCAATCCCACCCCCGCCGACCTCTCCGCCCTCGACATCGCCGAGCTGCCCTACGCCACCGGAGGCGGACTCGACCGCAGCCTCTCCACCACGGCCCGGCACACCTACTACTTCGAGCTCGCCTCGTCCGGGTTCCTCACCCTCGAGATGGCCGCCGCCGCGGAGGTGCAGGCCCGCCTGCTCGGTCCCGGCGGCCAGACCGTCGCCTCCAGCAACGGAGGGAAGATCGCCTTCTTCGAGAACCTCCCCGCCGGTCTCTACCGGCTCGAGCTCTTCCGTGAGGACGGAGGCGGCAGCAGTCTCGCCTACGGACTGGACTTCGCCGGCACCGACCTCCGTACCGCGATCGCCGACGTGGCCGTGGGAGCTTCCCTCGCGAAGCTCGTCGGCAACCATCGCCTCAACGGAGCGGGAGGCCAGCTCGCGACACTGACCTCGAAGAAGGCCAAGCGCGTCACCGGCTACGCCACCGTCGTCAACCGGGGCGACCGGCCCAGCCATTCGTTCAAGATAAAGGCCGGCAAGAAGAACGCGCTCTTCAACGTCGCCTACTTCGATGGCCCGAGGAACATCACCGCCAATCTCGTCAAGGGCACCCATCTCACCGCCCCGCTCGCGGCCAACGGCGCTCCCGCAACGATCCGGGTCCAGTTCACCCCGAACAAGAAGAAGCTCGTCAAGAAAAAGGGCGGCAAGACGAAGATCCAGCGGAAGACCTTCAACGCCGCCTTCCGCGCGGACACCACGCAGGGACGGGCCTCCTTCGACACGGCGACTCTCCGGGTGAAGACCCGCTGATCCCCCGCACGAAGCTCTCGGATTCACTGAGGCTCCCTTGCAGGCGCATCGTGCCAAGTCGCCCCGCTGCAGGAGGGGCAGAATTCCCAATCCGCGTAGATGTTCGCGAGATCCTCGCCCGCTCCCCCTTTCTTCAGGAGCTCCAAGGCCGCCGCGCCTTTCTCGCTCATCCGGCGGATCGCTTCGCGCATGGTGGCCTCGCGTTCCTCCGGCCAATCCATCTCTGCGAAGCGGGCCTCGACCCAGCGGTGGATCAGAGCACGGATCTGCTGCCTCCGCTCTTCCAAGTCGCCCGCGAGAGCCTTCCGCTCCTCCACCGCGAGCCCCGGCCCAAAGCCCTTGACCCTGTATTGCTTGGCGGTGAAGTCGGGTGCGTCCCGATAGGCCTCAAACGCCTCGTAGGCCGTGAGACAGATCGGGCAAGCGATGATGAAATGGTCCGTTATGTTCTCGCCCATCATGCTGGACACCGACTCTTCGGACAGGCCGTCGTTGTAGAGACCTTCGAGAACGGCGAAGAAGAGGAAGCGTTTCTCGTCGGAGAATTGCACCAACTGGATGTCCTGCGCAGACGACGACAGGAGGAGGACGGCCGAAGACAGCAATAGAGCGGCTTTGATCGCATCCATGCCCTCACGATACGCGGGGCCGGAAGCCACGCTCGTAAGGAAGTTGTAAAAACATCACGGCCAACAGGGTCGCATCGAGGCCCCAAGAGGGTCAACCCGCCCGCCTCTCACCCCAGGTCGTCACCAGCACCTCGGCCTCTCCTTCCGCACGCAGCCCTCCTCCGCCACCGGGCGGCACGAGGAAAAAGTCGCCTTCCCCGAAACCCGTCGCTCCGTCGCCGACTCCACCCCCGACGACGGTGACGATGGCGAAGCGGCCCCGGACGGCCTCGGCGAGCGCCCTTCCCGCAGCGAGACGGTGCCGCTCCAGCCGGAAATGCTCGCAATGCACGAGCATCTCGCCGTCGGCCTCGTCCATCGAGGGTGCGGTATCGGCGAAGTCGATGCACTTCAGCGATTCCTCGACATGCAGGGCGCGGGGCTTGCCGTCGATGCCGGGGCGGTTCCAGTCGTAGACGCGGTAGGTCGTGTCGGAGCTCTGCTGAATCTCGTAGATCAGCAAGCCCGCGCCGATGGCGTGGAGGCGGCCGCTCGGGATGAAGAGATGCTGCCCCTTCCTGACGGGCAGGGCGTGGATGCAGCTTTCCACTTCGCCCGCCGCGATCGCCTCGCGAAAACGAACCTCGTCGACGCCCTCGACGACCCCGACGTAGAGAACCGCTCCGGGCTCGGCGTCGGCGATGTACCAGACCTCGGTCTTCGGCTCGCCGCCGAGCTCGCCCGCCACGGACGCGGGCGGGTGGACCTGGACCGAGAGCTTTTCCCGGGCATCGAGGATCTTGCAGAGCAGCGGAAAGCGCTCCGCCTCGGGCGCCTGTTCACCGAAAAGGGCGCGGCGCAGGGTGGGGTCGGCCCAGAGTCCGGACAGACGCCGTCCGTCGTAGGGTCCGCCGACGACACGGCAATCGGCCTCCTCCCGTGCCGAAATCTCCCACGATTCGCCGTAGGGTAGTCTGGAATCAGGCAGAATGCGCCCGAAACGGGTCTCGAGAAGCCGTCCGCCCCAAACTCGGGTTTGATAAATCGGCTCGAATCGGATAAAGGAATCGGATGCGGATGGCATGTTGGAAACAAGGCGTGCCGCAGGATACCCCCGGCCAGCGCCGTCCGCCATCCCCCTTTTTGGAAACGACCGAACGATGAACCCGGAAGTCAAAGAGCGCTTCGACGCCTATATCCGCCAGAAGGGCATGCGCCGGACGGGGCAGCGCGACGTCATCATCGAGGCGGCCTTTGCGAACGACGACCATTTCACGGCGGAGGAGCTGCTGGCCAAGGCCCGAACCCTCGACCCGAAGACCTCGCGGGCGACGCTCTACCGCACCATCGCCCTGCTGGTGGAATGCGGGCTGCTGCGGGAGATCGACCTCGGCCGCGACGAGCGCGTCTACGACCCCAACTTCCTCGATTCGCCCGACCACAACCACCTCATCTGCGTCGACTGCGGCAAGGTGATCGAGTTCGAGGACGACAACGTCGCCGTGCTCATCGACTGCCTCACGCGGCGGCTTGGCTTCCGTCCCAGCATGAAGTCGATGCGGATCGAGGCCTGCTGCGACCGCCTGCGCCAGGAGGGCGTCTGCGGCAACCTGATCCAGCAGCGCCTGCAGAAGCGGGCGTGAGAGGTGGGCGACCGTGACCGGAGTGGCGCTTCAGCCACGCTATTCCGATTCGTCCAGTGTGGGCTGAATGAGAATCCCGTGCTCATCCATATCCTCTTCTGAGAGCACCGGACCACCTTCGGAAATTTTACCGAACCGGTTGATCGTCACAGTGTAGGTCGCCCGATACGGAGAATACCGATGGGCACAGGTAATGTTGAGGATCAGACGGTTGCCGAAATGGGAGAACGCCACGACCGACTCTATCCTCGCGTCACTCGGTAGGATCGCCATGGCATCGGTGAATTTCCACCCAGTGTAGGATTGAACAATCACCGGATAGAATCCGGGCCAACATCCGGGGGCTTGCCACAGAACAATGCGGTCACCATTGATTTTCCACGCGTGCGTCTGTCGGAACGCCTCGAACAACAATTTGCCCGGTTGAAGCGTGGAAACCACACGTCCTTCGAGAAGATCCTCTCGAGAGAAGCTTGAGTTTGCTGGCAAATCGCCGGCTGCGCGAGCAGCGTCAAGGTTAGGATATGCGGCATGGGATTCATTGCCTGTCGGTAGATGCTCCACTTGTCGGCGAAATTCCCGCTTGCCGCAACGCCATCTCCGCGCGAAGCACAGAGCCATGTGGAAAGGCAGATTCCAGACCGAAACCTCAAACCTCGTGCAGCGCTACGGCGAGTCGATCTCCTATGATTGGCGGCTCTACGCCTGCGACATCGAGGGCTCCATCGCCCACGCCGCCGCCCTTCTCGAGGCGGGCATCCTCACGCCGAAGGAGGAGCGCGCCATCGTGAAGGGCCTCCAGGAGATCCGGCGCGAGATCGAGGCGGGCGAGTTCCGCTTCAAGACGAGCCTCGAGGACGTCCACATGAACATCGAGCGGGCCCTGACCGAGAAGATCGGGGCCGCCGGGGCGAAGCTCCACACGGCCCGCAGCCGCAACGACCAGGTCGCCCTCGACGTGCGCCTCTACTGCCGCGGCGAGGTGAAGGCGATCCACCAGCGCCTCGCCACCCTGCAAAATGCCCTCCTCACCCTCGCGGTGAACCATCCCTCCGCCGTCGTGCCGGGCTACACCCACCTCCAGCGCGGCCAGCCCGTCCTCTTCGCCCACCACCTGCTCGCCTATCTGGAGATGCTGGAGCGCGACAAGGAGCGGTTCCGCGACGCCTACCGCCGGATCGACGTGATGCCCCTCGGATCGGGCGCCCTCGCCGGCTCGACCATCGTGCTGAACCGCAAGCTCATCGCGGAGAAGCTCGGCTTTCCCACCGTGACGCAGAACAGCATGGACGCGGTGAGCGACCGCGACTTCGTCGCCGAGCTGCTCTTCGTCATCGCCATGACCGGCGTCCACCTCTCGCGCCTCAGCGAGGACGTGATCCTCTGGGCCAGCGCCGAGTTCGGCTTCATCGAGCTGAGCGACGCCCACACCACCGGATCGAGCCTGATGCCGCAGAAGAAGAACCCCGACGTCGCCGAGCTGACGCGCGGAAAGACGGGACGGCTCGTCGGGAATCTCGTCTCCCTGCTGACCACGATCAAGGGGCTGCCCATGACCTACAACCGCGACCTGCAGGAGGACAAGGAGCCGCTCTTCGACTCCATCGACCAGATCAAGCTCGCCCTCGAGGTCTTCGCCGAGATGATGGCCGTGGCGAAAGTGCGCGAGGACCGCACCCTGCGCGCCGCCTCCGATCCCTTCCTGCTCGCCACCGACCTCGCCGACTACCTCGTCCTGCGCGGCGTCCC
>CAYSZN010000055.1:0-11026 GCA_964435425.1 uncultured Akkermansia sp.
GCGGGATCCTGCCGATGCAGCTTGATGAAGGTGTCCTGCACCACATCCCGGGCGCGATCCCAGTCGCCCCCGAGCAGGCCGGCCGCATAGCCCGTGAGAGGGCCTTCGAAATCCGCCTGCGCGGATTCGACGAGTTCGCGGGGCGAAACTTCCATGATCTGGATAGGAAGGGCGGACATGGGAGCGATCAACACCGCTTAGAACGAGCCGCCGGAGAAATTATTAGAACAATCCAAAGGAATTTTACCGCATCTGCGGAACTTCTCAACATGGGCTTTCCAGGTCCCCTCCCTGCCGCTCCATCCAGGGGCATGGCAACCCCGTGGGAGCCTTTGCTTTCAGAACCGTTTCGACCCAAATGAGACTCAGCGCCGCCAGAACACCCCTCCCTAGCCTCTCCCTCACACCATTTTTGCAATTTTGATATTTTAAAGTTGCGTTACTTAACAATTCCGTAGTATCTACGATGCTTAAGGATCGAGCGATCCGACTTTCCCGCATATTCAACCAGAAACGTCATGGCCAAGCTCCTTGTAATCGACGACGAAGCGCCCATTCTCAGCTTGATGGGAAAATCCTGCCGCATGCAGGGACACCGGGTCACCGAAGCGTTGAGCGGCCGGGAGGGCCTCGCCGCCCTCGATGCCGATCCGCCCGAGTTGATGATCGTGGACTTGCAGCTCGGCGACATGAACGGCCTCGAAGTGATCCGCCACAGCAACGAGCGCTATCCCGACACCAAGGTCATCATGGTGACCGGCAAGGGGACGATCGAGACCGCCGTCGAAGCGATGCGCCTCGGCGCGTTCGACTACCTCACCAAACCGTTCGAGCTTGCCGATCTCCAGAAGACGGTCGAGCTCGCCCTCCAGTCCCGCAAAGCCCAGGCCGCCTCTTCCGCAGGGGACGAGGCGGTGCGGGAAGCCGCGATCGCCCTGCCTTCCGGCGGAATGATCGGCGACAGTCCCAAAATCCGCGAGATCCAGCGCATCGTCGAGAAGATCGCGGACAAGGACGCCCCCGTTCTCCTCGAAGGCGAGTTCGGCTCGGGCAAGCAGATGGTCGCACGGAGCATCCACAATTCCAGTCAGCGTGCTTCGGCTCCCTTCAAGGTGCTGCAATGCTCCGCCCTTCCCGAAAACCTGCTCGAGGCGGAGCTGTTCGGGACCCCCGGCAGCCGGGCCGAAACGCTTTTCGCGCGGGCTGCCGGCGGCACGGTGCTGCTGGAGGAAATCCATGTGCTGCCCGTCCGGCTCCAGAGCAAGCTCGAATCCTATCTGGAGGAGATCGCCACCCTGCGCCTGGTAAACGAGCTGCCGGCCAAGATGGATGTCCGCTTCATCGCCTCCTCCGCAAAACCGCTGCAGGAATGCGTCGAATCGGGCACCTTCCGCGAGGATCTCTACTACAAGATCTCCGTGATTCCCATCGAGGTCCCTCCCCTGCGCAGCCGGACCGAGGACATCGGCCTCCTGATCGCCTATTTCCTCAAGCGCCATGCCGAGCGCACCGGCACGCCGCCCCCGGAGGTGGACAAGTATGCCATGCGTCTTCTCGAGGGCTACAGTTGGCCGGGCAACGTCGGCGAACTTGAGAACGCGCTGGAACGCGCCTGCGCCTTTGCCGAAGCCGGTCGCATCCGCCCGATCGACCTCCCGCCGAAAGTCTCCCAGAAAGTCGAGATCACCGACGATGACGAAAAGACGACCCACCACCTTCCCATCGGCGTCAATCTCTCCGACTTCGTCAGAAAGCAGGAGAAGCTCTTCATCCGCGAGACGCTGAAATACAACGGCGGCTCCCGCGAGAAGACCGCGAGCATGCTCGGCGTCAGCATCGCCACCCTCTACCGCAAGATGGGTCTGAAGCTGGAGAAGGACAAGATGATGGGGTGAAGGCTGAAGGGTTCAGTTTTCAGCCGGAGGCTGCCGGGTGGGGTGAACCGTCCCAGTGAGCCGGGCGGCAAGAGGGAGATCGCGAGCGGTTCGCGAGGATGCTGGCCCAACGACCGCTTGGCAGGGACGTCTCGCCCCATCTTCGTCAGATCGAACGGCTTGGCTGCAATGCCGATCCCGGCCCAAGCTCCATTCCACAATCCTCCGAACCTTTCAGATTCGGCATTCCCCCAAAAGGAAACCAGAGACCTCGTTTCTCAAGCGACCACGGAAGAGGATTCCTCGCCCATTTCATCTGCTCTCCGCGCACCGTTTCGGAGTCCGAAGGCCCCGAGCGGCCCGCTCGGGGGGCGAACGTCGTCTGGACGACCGATTGGCCGAGAGAGCCGCTCGGCCCTACCCTTGCCTCGCGGCAAGTCCATCCTTCGCAGATCCCTCCCCGATGGATGGCGCACTGCCGGATAGGTCACTCCTCGGCAGAGCCGGGGCTTTCCTGCTGGAGAGCCATCCCCCCCTTTTCCGCACGGCCCGGACCATCGCACGATCGCGCCACGCGAAGAAGTTCGGAAATACCTTTTGCAAGGATTCTGGCCCGGACCTACGCTCTCCCATGGAAAGATTTTACCTTGGTTTCGGCTTGGGCATGCAGGAGATGATCGTCATCTTCCTCATCGTCCTCCTCCTCTTTGGCGCGAAGAAAATTCCCGAGCTCGCCCGGGGCATCGGCAAGGGCATGGGCGAATTCAAGAAGGCCAAGCACGAGTTCGAGCGCGAGATCCACATGGGCGAAGAGGAAGGCAAACAGGAGTGGGACCGCGTCACCGAAGAGCGCAAGAGTCCCTCCGACACCGCGCCGAAGGACTGATCCGCCGCCTTGTCCAGCCCCACCGGGACCGCACCCCATACGCCCGATGCCTGCGAAGACCGCCGCGACCCTCGTGGCGGTCTTTTTTCTTGGTCCCTTTGCCGCCGCCGAGGAGGAGGCCGGTCCGCAGCCGGTGACCTTGGCCGTCTACAATCTCAGGAACTACCTCGCGATGGAGCGCCGCGTCAATGGCGAGCCCGTCGCCGACGCCCCCAAGCCCGAGAGCGAAGTCCAGGCCGTGATCGAAGGCCTGCGCCAGATCCGGCCCGATCTTCTTGGCGTCTGCGAGATCGGCGACGAGTCCTTCCTCGCGGACCTCCAGTCCCGGCTCCGCGCCGTCGGCATCGATCTGCCCCATACCGAGCTGGTCCACGATACCGCAGGATGGAACCGCAACATCGCCTTCCTCTCGCGCTTTCCCATCGTGGCACGGAATTCCCGCGACGACTACACCTACGAACTCGCCGGCACCCGCCATGCCTTCCAGCGAGGCGTCCTCGATGTGAAGGTCGCCCTCTCCTCCCGCTATCACCTCCGCTACATCGGGCTCCATCTCAAATCCAAGCGCGAAGTCCCCGAAGGCGACCAGGTCCTGATGCGGCTGAACGAAGCCCGCCTTGCCCGCCGCCATATCGACCGCATCCTCGAGGCGGAACCGGGCGCCAATCTCATCGTCGCCGGCGACCTCAACGATCTCCGCAGCGAGCCTCCGGTGAAAACGCTTCAGGGCAGCTTCGGAGGACAGGGCTACCTGACCGCTCTGACCCTGTCCGATGCCTTCGGCTTCCGCTGGACGCATCACTGGTCCTTCGCCGACTCCTACTCGCGCTTCGACTACGTGCTCCACAGCCAAGGAATGAAGAACGAGATCGACCGGAAGAACTCGCGCATCCACCATTGGGACGGCTGGGACAAGGCCAGCGACCATCGCCCCCTCGTTGTGACGATCCTGCCTGAGGACCGTGGGAACTGACCGATGGGAGTTGGCATACGGCTCTGCGCCAACGTTTCGGAACCCACAAGGGCAACGCGGTCGTCGCCTCCTTGGAGAAACTCGCGAGAATTTCTTTTCGTTCGCGGCGCCCGGCGGCGTTCGCCGCAGTTCTCACGGATTCGCCACGGCGGGGGAGTCCGAAACGTTGGCGCAGAGCAGTAGTCCTATGGGCGCCGTTCCGGGAAGCTGAGGAAATGCGCCCCTCCCCGACTTGCCAACGTCGTCCCAGCCAAGACAAGGGGCAGGAATGACAGGACTGACATGTTCCTGTCTCAATCCACTGAGGGATCGTCTACGCCCAAGCCAAGAGCCCTGCAGGCCCCCGCCACCTCTCTTGCGGTCCTCCCTTCCCTGCTGGCATGTTTGTCGAACAGATCTCAGAAGGTCGCCGTTGCGCCCACATGCCAGCGTCCCTGGTTCCCGTCCTCGAAGCCTTCTTCGGTGACTTGGAAGCCGTAGTCGACGCGCAGGGAGAACCAGTTGTCGCGCTGATAGCGGAATCCGAGTCCAACCGATCCCAGCTCCACATCCTGCTCGCCGGGAAGCGGCCTTTCGCTCGAAAGCGATCCGTAGTCGTAGAAGATCAAGCCGTAGGCACCGTCTTCGACGTTGTTGAAGCCACCGAAGGTGGAGGGGTAGAAGATCGGAGTGCGGAGTTCGGCAGAGGCCACCACACCACTGTCGCCACGCACGATGCGCTGCTCCCAGCCACGCACGCTGTCGTAGCCACCGGCACCCAGCGTTTCGCTGGCGAGGAGGTTGCTGTTGGAGGCCTGTCCCTGGATGCGTCCATAGGCGGACCAGCCTTCGGGGAGACGCTGATCGCGTTCGAGAGTGACCAATCCGTAGGTGTAGTCCGCCGTCGCTCCCGCCCGCTGCGTGGCAAAGATGGCGTTGGTGTTCTTGTTGGTGTTCCCTCCGGGGCTGTTGACGACTTCGGAGTCCAGACGCCAGATCCCAGTCCTGTCGCGGGATACGATATTGTAGCCAAGGCTGTATTGAACGATCTCGGAGGTGGTGTCAAAGACCTGCGCCTGGTTGAAGGCGAGAGCGTTGTTGCTGGACTTGAAGTCCATGCCCAATTCCAGCTCGTGGGAGAGCCGTCCAATGCTGGGCAGCGGAATGCCGTAGCGACCGCTGATCTGCTTGTTCTCGCCACCGCTTTCGAAGACCGCTCCGTTTTGGCTGAAGGTCGCATCCGTATCGACGTAGGCTCCGAGAAGGGTGACCTGGTGCCGCCATGGCAGATAGGAGGCGAAGACCCCGCTGTGGCCGATGAGGTCGCTCTCCGAATCCATGTTCGTCGTGAACTGGTAGCTGAGGATGGAGTTCATCCCCAGGAAGAGCGGGCCAGTCCAGGAGAGTCCGAAGATTCCGCGGGTCTCGCCGAGAGCCGAGGTGCCGGAGTTCTCCAGCGAGACATAGCCCAGCAAGTCCTTGGCCGACTCGTTGCGGAGAATGACATCCGTCTCCCCATAGCCATCGCCGGGGGTGAAGACCAGATCGACCTGGCGGTTCGGGTGCTTGTTGATCCAGTTCAGATCCTCGGTCAGATCGCTTTCGCGGATGACCTCGCCCCGCTGGGTCCGGATCTGGCGCGCAAGGGCGCGGCTTTCGGCGTTTCCGGCTCCCTCGACGATCACGTCGCCGAGACGTCCCTCGATGATGACGAGCTGGAGGATGCCCGATGTGATCTCCTGTTCCGGCACGAGCACATCGACCACCGGCAGATCGCTCTTCCGATAGGCGACGACCGCTTCGCGGACCATCTGATTCAGCCCACCAAGCGTCAGAGGCTGGCCGACGCGTGCGGCGAGGACATTGTAGACCTTGGACGGCAGCTCGACGCCTTCGGTGACGACGCCGGAGAAGGCTCCAGGCGATCCCTGCTTCTTCACCTCGCGCGTCGAGGAGACCACACGAATGCCGCGCAGATGGCCGGTAAGAGGCGTGGGATCGGTGGTCGGCCCCGTTGCGGAATGGCCACCCTGTCCATTGGGCAGCGTATAGGAGACAGGCTGGATCGCGTCGTTTCCAGCCGCGAACGGATTGCGCCAGCGCCACTTCGGCTGAGCCTCCACAGGCCCACCCTGCTCGTTGGTCCCCCGCCGCCACCAGATCTCCGCATTCGTGTCGGGCTTCTTCCCTTTGTACACCAGTTGATTGTCCTTGTAGTAGGAGGATCCCTCGTTGAAGGGCTTGAGTGTGCCTTGATCGACCGTCTCCGGAGCTGCCTGGTTGCCGATGTAGGAACCATCCGGCATCGCCTGCGACTCCACTTGGACCAAGGCCGTCGAGGGATCGGCGGCAGGACGGTCCACGACAGCCCGCTGCCGCATCTCGCGCTCCTCGCGGGCCGCTTCGATCTCCGCCTTGCGCTGCTCGTATTTCGCGACACGCAGATCACGGAGCCGCTCGCGCTTCGTCACTTGGTCCGGGGTCCGCAGGTCGGGCAGAGGAGGAAGGTCGATCAACGTCTCCTCGGGCGTCGGGGGAGGCATGGCCCCCCAGTAGTTGTCATCGCCAAAGGCCCGCAGGCGGGCGCCGCTCGCGGTGATCCCATCCTCGTTCGCGGGAAGCGAGTTGCTGACCGTCACCTCTTGGGGAACCTGCTTCTTCTTGGGCTGGTTCGCCGCCGCCGAGATGCGCTGCCCCAGCGTGGCGCGGCCCACATCCTCCGGTTGGCGCCGGTAGACGTTGCTTTCGTATCTGGCTTCGTTCGCCTTGCGGCTGCGCTCCCGTTTCTCCTTCAACGAGAGCTTTCTTTGGGGATCGCCTAGATCGAGATCCGGCAAGGGAGGCAGGGCTCCGAGCTCCGCATCCTGTCCCGACGAACCGCAGACGAAGACGAAAAGCATCAGGAAGGCGACGATACTGGAACTCAGATACTTCATTCAGAGCGGTTTATGGAACAAGGTGGCGGGAAAACCAGCTGATTTTCCCGCCTTCGATCTTGAAATGTTCCGGCAAGAATCGCAAGAGGAATATTCAGATTTTTGATGCCTCTCTTTTCTTGGAATTCTTGATATTTCAGTTCACCGGATAGAAGGAGGTGAGCTGGTTTCCGAAGACACGATAGCTGGAGTAGCGGTTCGTGCCGGGCTCGTAGATGTAGTAGCTCATCCCCACTTGTCCACTGCTCCGGCCGCGCGCCCTGCGGCGGCGCTCGTCCTCGTCGTCCTCCTCCTGAGAGGTGGAGTCGCGCCTTTCGCCAAAGAGGTCGTCGAGCGCGTTCTCAAGTCTCCAAGCCCCGTTTTCCTCCTGAGTCTCCTCGTCGCGCTCGAAGAGCCCGAGTAAGGGATAGAGCCAATCCCCGATCCCCTCCTCGCGGAAGAAGGCATCGTAGGTTTCTCCGAAGAGCAGGCCATTGAAGTTGAAGTCGGGATCGTAGATGTCTCCGGGAATCGGGATGGAGGGGACGCCAGGCTGCTTCGGCGGAGTCGGCGGCGCATTGCGCACGAACTCGATCGCATCGTAGTAGAGCGTGTAGGAACCCAGGCCACTCACCCCGTTCCGGTCCCGGTAGACCGGCGCAGAGCTGCCGAGCGCGCCGGCGACGAGGCTTTCCAGGCTATAGACACCGCCCGGAGATCCCACGAGGGAGATCGCCCCTCCCTGTCCGCTCAGCGCGTCGGTCGGGAAGACGCCGGCTCCCGGGATTTCCAGCTCGGAGGCGGCGCGACCCGTCTGGTCCCACCACAGATCGGGCGTCAGGTAGACCTCGTCGGCCCGTCCCGCGAAGTGCCCGTTGCCGTTGAAGGGGGCCGCGAAATCCTCCGGAGCCACGGTGAACGTGATCGTTCTCTCGTTGAGGCGCGTGGTGTTGTCCATGAGGTTGTTCGAGCGCGAGGGGATGTAGAACTCCAGACGGCTGCCGAAGCCCGCCGTTCCGCTGCTGAAGACGCTTCCTCCCGTGGCGGTCAGGGTACCCTCCGCCCCGAAGAAGGGATTCAACCGGCTGACGGCGACCTGAGTATTGCCGAAGTAGAGCTGGCTCGACGTACCGATCCTAGGATCGACATGGCCGACGAGAGCCCTCTCGACGGTCGCGTGGCGTCCTGCCGCCAGGACGATATGGCCATCCCGGAAACCAGCTGCATCGTTGAAAGTGGCAGCGGCGACTCCGGAAGTGCCATAGAGGCGGTCGCCATGCCCAATCATCGCATAGTTGTTGAGGGGCTGGTCGGTCAGGACCGTTCCAGCGTCCCCTACTTCCGCGCCACCCCTGACGGTCGCATCGCGCTTCACCAGCACGGTGATGTTGCCTTCCAGGTTGCCGTTGATGGAGGGGCCACCGTGCCCGATCTGGGCAAAGGCACCGTAGATCGTCTGCTGGTCCACATCGGGGGTGGTGCCGCCCGTGAGGAGCAAGTCCCGTCCCACGACCACGACGATGTCGCCTTCCTGGTTCGCTCCGGCAATCTCGTCATTCCGATCGTGCACGCCGGTGGTCGCGTTGAAGCTTCTCCCGCCGTCCTCGACGGAGAAGTGCCCGATCTTCGCGAAGTTGAAGATCGAGGCGACGGTCCCCAGTCCGGGTGCGGGGTTCCGGATGGAATAGGGAGAGGCACCGACGACGTCAGTGGACTCCTGCGTGCGGCGCTGCGCGATCACGCTGAGGTCGCCGCCGGCGTAGACGTGGATGTCTCCGTAGGACGGCGCGTCGAGCATGTACCCACCGTGGCCGATCGCGGCAAACGCGCCCGTGACGCTACGCCCCTCCTTGTCGGTGGCGGCGCTGGGCTGCTCGGTCCATGCCTGCGAGCCGGCCTCCAGATAGATGTGCCGTCCCGCAACGGCCGTGACGTCACCGGCAAATCCGGTCAGTACCCCCATGCGGTAGGAATGGTCGTTGCCTATGTCGGACGCGAAGCCATGCCCGAGTTGGGCGAAGGAGGCCTCGACCCCCAGACCGCCAAGGAGGGTCAGGTCGCGCCCGGCGATGGCGCTGACGTTGGACGAGGCCTCGATGCCGTTGACCAGCTCGCCCCGGCCGAGCACGACGAGGCCGAAGTTGTTGTAAATGCCGCCGTGTCCGATGGCGACCGGGTTGAGCCGCGAGGGACTCGGAGCGCCGAAGGGAGTGGTCCAGTTCTCGATCCGGTCGTTCGCGCCGGCGGCGGCGGCATTCATCAAGATGTCCCTCGAGGCTACCACCCGGATGTCTCCGACCATCTCGACGGCCCGCGAATAGCCCCAGCTGGCAATGTCGTCGACTTGGTTGCCGGCCCCGATGCTGTGCCCGATGCGGGTCCAGCGCTCCTCCCCGGCGCTGTTCTCAAGCACGACGTCGCCTCCGCGCGCCTCGACCACAATGTTGCCGACCTTGTCGGCGTAGTTGGTGGCGGTGTTGTTGGGGGTGTAGGCGATCGCGTTGATCCCGCCATGGCCGATCTGGCTGGAGGTCTGCCTCGTCTGAATACCCTGGTCCTCGTTGGTCAGCACATCGAAGTTCCCGAGATAGCTCGCGTGGTTGATGTAGTCTTCCCCCATGAGGATGATGAGCCGCTGCACGGGCTGACGCTCGCCGATGGGCAGGTGGTCCAGCAGGACGCCGCCACCGGCGACAACCCGGATATCCGCGGTGTTGCGGGCCGCGCCTACCAGGGTTCCGGCGCCGTTCGAGGTGAAGTCGAGGATCCTGCTGAGGCTGTCTGGATGCGGAAGTCCGAGGGTAGCGTAGGGTGAATATTCCACCCTGGCGGAGCCCGCCGACAGGTTCGTGTAAATGTAGTTCTCGACTCCATCGTGGCGGAAGTGTTCCGTCCGGACGTAGTCGCCACCGATCTGGGCTCTGCCTTCGACAGTGTCGTGTCCGATCTTGGCCTCGCTCCGGCGGAACGCCCCACCCTGGATGTGGATGTTGCCACCCGCCTCGACGTCGATGTCGCCCAAGATGCCCATGAAGCCGTGCCGGTAGCCGCCGTGGCCGATGTAGGCGGGGGCGTAGAGGGTGTAGTTCCGCTGGCCGGCGTCGGTGGTGCTGCCCCGGTTGATGGGCTGGACCGCGCCGCCGCCCCGGACGAGGATGTCGCCGCCGACGCGGACACGGATGTCGCCGAGGATGAAGGAGGAGGTCTCGAAGTCCGCAATGGCGACCCCTCCATGCCCCAGCCGGGCATAGTCGTGGATGTCGTTGCCGGCCGTCATCGTGAAATGCCTCCCGGCGGTGACATCGATGTCGCCGGTGATGGACATATAGACATGGCTGCGATTCACCTCGAAGCCGACCGCGCCGATGTGGCTCCGCGAGCCGCTGTTGATCTCGTTTCCAGTCGTGCCCCGGTAGGTCACGTACTCCAAGGCGTTGGGGTTCGTCGCATTGGCATCGGGCAGGGAAGGCGTCCCCACCAGCATGTTCTGGTAGCCCGCCCCTTCGGAGCCCGATTCGTGGCCGCGACCGCCGTGGCCGATCGCCACCCAGCGACTGTCCCGCGCCGAGATGATGTTGACGTTCTGGGTGTTGTAGCCAGCCAAGACGATGTCGGCGCCCGCCTTCACAGTGATGTTTCCGTGGAACCCGCTGACGACGGAGCCATCGAGAGCCTCGACGAAGTGCCCCGGGATCGAACTCTGCTTCGAGAGGTAGAGCGGCGCCAGGGATTGGGAGCCCTGGCTATTGGCACCGGCCCCCGACGTGCCCATGCTGAACTGCAGGGGGTTGTAGTTGATGATGATGGAGGTGTTGTGGCGGTTGATGTAGCGCCCGGTGGGCACCCCCGTCGACGCATTGATCTCCGGCACAAAGTTCCCCGTGTTGCCGGGGGCCAGATTGACCACCCAGACACCCGAGTCTGGTGCCGTTTCGTCAATGGTGTAGTCGGCCAGCGTGTATCGCCGGTCCCTGGCGGGATCGATCAAGGGATCGAAGCCCGTGGTCAGGGCGCCGGAGAAGAGCTCGCCCCGGCGAAGGTTGGGATTGTCGAAGTCGGCTATGGAAGCGAAGAACCTCAGTTGCTGGTCGGCGACGCTGCTGGGATTCCAGTAGCCGTGGTAGTTGTAGTGATGGCCGATGACGGCCGCATTCCGCGTCGCCTCGCCCGACTCCAAGGTGATGCTGCCCCCTGCCTCGACATGGATATGGCCATTGTATTCGCCGAACTGTCCCACACCTCCATGCCCGATGGCCACCGTCGAGTTGCTCGACGCGTTGGCCGTCTTGAAGGGCTGGTAGGCACGCAGGGTGACACTGCCTGCGCCCCCCACCGTCGCGCCGATGGTTCCCTCCGTCCGGTTGATCGTCACCCCTTGGCTGGGCAGGATGCCCGCCAG